>DATEAO010000397.1:0-4801 GCA_035288345.1 Candidatus Methylomirabilota bacterium
TGACAGCCGCCTTGGCGAAGTCCGAGGCGTATGGCCTTGTGTCCCTGCTCCAGCCCTGAGGCACTCCGGGGTCGCGGGAATGGCTATCGAACGGGACGTATCCCACCTTGACCTCGATGGCTGCGGCGTTCGTGCGGTCGCGCTCCGGGTCTGAACCTCGTGACACGGCCAAGTCAACCCGCGGTTCCCGGCCACCTCGACGGGGTCGACCCGCACCCACTTCCCTGAACGGGCGATACTCCGGGACGCGAGGAAGATGGGTGCGGAGTCGCTTGAAGAGTTCGTAGTGAACGTACTTCTCGCCGCAAATGGACAGGAGGAGGTCGGACTGCCCGCCGATCTGACCGTACGCCAGCGATGCCACCGCCCTTACGTTCTCGTTGAACCATTCCGCTGTCTGCCTGATGCTGAGTCGAATCGCTCGGTCGACGGCTCGTTCAACTGGCATGCTTGGCGGAATGCGAACAGGCGGCATGAAACTGCCTTGGTCGGACGCGGTGAAGCGCTCTGGGGTTGCGAGGAGCACCCTCACTGAGCGTGGCGATGAACTCCCTGGCGGTACCAGCTCACCTGCGGTGTGCTACGTCCGCTATGGCGTATAGGTCGAGGAACATCGTGCGGTTCCTCCGCCCTCGCTCCCTTTTCGTCTCGCGGGTCAGCTCGAAGCCGCACTTCTTCTCGTAGAAATCGATGGACTCCGGCTTTGCCTGGAGGACCAGGAGACGGATTCCGGTCGAAGCCCCGAGTTGGACCGCCATGCCGGCGATGTACTTGATGATCAAGCGCCCGAACCCCTTGCGCTGGTGCTCCCTGGCCACTGCCAGACGACCGATCTTCAGCGCCGGAAGCGCCTCAAGGGACTTCTCGGCGAACTTGGAGAACGACTTTACCGTCTTCAGGTACTCGACGCGGAGGCTGTCGTTCGTGACCGTAAAGTAGCCCACCAGGTCGCCTTGATAGTAGACGAGATAGGTCCGGCCCAGGCCTTCCGCTTCGTACTCGCTGACCTCCTCCGTGCACAGGAAGTCGTTGAGATCACTGTTGCCGCAGTCGAAGCTCTCGACCTTTCTCGTCTCGACAAAGCGTTCCACACGGAGATGCTCCGGGCTGATCGAAACGCGCTGGTGGGAGGGGTCCGGGGGCATGCCCATTCACGGTTCTTTCGGCTTGTGGTCGAGGTAGTACTGACCCGCCCCCTCGAACAGGCGCTTCTGGCTGGCAGTCAACCGGAAGCGGGCTAGCCGCTCAAGGAACTCCTTCGCATGCTTGCCCTTGAGGGCCGGGATGGGTTCGGGATAGGCCATGCTCTGTCTCCAGCTTCCCTCGGTCCGTTCCGCATGAGCACCGTCCCTGGTCTGGGACGTGTGCTCGCAGAGGAAGGTACGGGCTGGCGGCTTATAAGTAGGTTCCGGACCTGATTGCACAGCCTGCGCGGATCAACTGCGCAGGCTACACAGGCCCCCAATCGACAGCTTCGGCCGATGCAGATTGAGCGCGATGTCGTCAGCCAGGAAGCCTACTTTCGTCGGACCAGTATATAAAGGTCACTTAAGCACCCAGAACCGCCCGGCCCGGCTCTGGGTAGTTCGGTGACCTGGCAGAGGGTTCCGACCGCGGCCTCCACGGATTCGCTACCGACCTAAACGGAATCTCCACAGGAAACCGAGGCGTCGCCCGTTGGCCGTCACCCTCTTGTATGCCGCGCCGAAGGGGATTTCTAGCTGGCTCTGGGAGACGTTTGACACGCAGAGCCGGTTCGTCCTGTCCGATCAGGGGACCGCATGGGGGAGGACGGCCGAGGATGCCGTGGGCCTGGTCCGGGCGGCCCGGGACCTGACGGGCAGCCGCCCACGGACGTTCATCACGGACGGGAACCCTGCCTACAACGCCGCCGTCAAGAAGGTGCTCCGGACGCGGAGCCCCCTCATCCGCCCAAAGCACATCGTGGGCGGGATGGCGGAGAACGCGCGGCTGGAGCGGTATCACGGCACGCACAAAGACCGCTACCGGGTCATGCGGGGGTTCAAGCGGCTGGCGGGGGCGGAGGCGCTCACGGAGGGCTTCCGCCTGCATTACGACTATCTGCGGGAGCACGGGGCGCTTGGCGGTCGGACCCCGGCGGTGGCGGCGTGAATTCACCTGCCCTTCAACGACGGGTGGGGCGACCTGATCCGGTGGGCGACGTACTACCGCACATTGAATGGCGCAAGCTGAGAGGGTTACCATCGGCCCAATCACTCTCTTCCCGGTTCAGCGTCCGAGGGTCGTGCGTCCTTCGACGGATCGAAGGGCGGGTTCCAAGGCCTCTATGCCGGAGGAAGCCGGGAAGCCAGTCGGGCAAGGACTGAGCGAGGCAGTAGCCGGCTCTTCTTCGCTGGGTAGTTCAGGTTGAACAGTACGTTCCGAACTGAAGGCCGTCCACCACCGTCGTCCTCCGCCTCTCTTTCACGGCGCCTGAGTTCCTGGTTGGTATAATGCTTCAGGCGACTCAAGAGCTGACGATAGACGAAGCTTACCTGGGCCGAGATCCTGTCATCTCTTATCATCGTCAGCAGCTTGCTGAGAGTCTCACGATTCTGGGGAAGGGAGGCTCGCCGAAGGTCCATCCGGTATCTCGTCTTGAAAACGTCTCCAAACATGGCCAACAAGACAAAACCACCATGGCTGATGACATCGCTTCCGAAATTGGACCTATCTTCTGGGCGACGCATGAAAACCTCGTGCGGGATGAGAAGGGCGCTAGCCGAGACGTTTAGAGAGAAGAGCTGATCGTAGAATCCCTCTTGGTCCTCCGAGGATCTGACGAAGAGTAGGGCTTTCTTGTTCTTGGCTTCAGCTGGCTGTCCAAGCCAGAACGACAGGGCGTATTGTGCTGCCTTCTCATTGTCGATCTTGTTCCGAGGCTTGCCGTGGATCTGCCCCCGCTTACGCTCGTACTTGTATCCCTGTCCGTCGATTTCATGCTGAAGCCGTTTCTGGACTAAGTCATTCGACCGGAGGTCGCGATTCTTGATAGGGTTCTGCTTGTTCGAGTATTCGGCAATCCGCTCGTCCAAAGGTCGCCCGGTCGAACCGGCGGTGGGCTGCACGTCGACATCGATGAATCGAACGAACACGGAGACACCTGAGAGAGCCCGATCGGGGCCATCATCGCCCCGCTGTTCTTGCGCGAACTCGTAGAGAGTCTCTATCGTCTGGAGACCATTGACCACCTGCAGATCGCGAATCTTCAGCTGGCCCGGGCTTGGGACGCTGACGTCGTGGCCAAGGATTGTGATTCCGTTGTGATAGAGATGGAAGAGCTTCCTCTCCTGTTCATCTTTCAGGGTCCCGCGCATTCCCTCGTAAACGGTTGTATGACCCAACATGAAGCGGAAATTCGTATGGTATATCCGAAGCTCTTTCTCTTTCCTAAGTGCTACAAGGTCAAGAGCAGGTACCAGGCCAATATAGAGGCCGTCCGTGACCTTCGCGGGGCCGTGTGCCCAATCGCCGGTGGGGAGCTGGAGCGTTCCTGGAGGGGTCTCGAAGTTGCGGTCAAGCATCTCGTTCATTGTACTGATGTCGACCGGGAGAACGCTATGCTTCGAGAAAACAACGCGGTCGGAGTCGAGGAGCTCGGCAAGCCGCCGAACCTCCCTGTCGAACGCGACCCCGCGGTTTCCAAAAACCACCGGGTAGAGCTTGATATCCTTCCGCGATCGCCTTGCTTCTTCGTAAAGTCCGATCGCTCGCTGGAGCTTGTCGGAGGGGGTCGATGGAGGGTGTAGGAGCAAGTCCAAAGCGGCCCGAAGGTCCGTAACCGCTTCACCTGTGAAAGTCTCTATCGGCAGTTCTTCATCCTCCTCCTCTTCGTAGGAGTCGACATCCTGTTCCATGAGGTCGTCGGTCGCCTTGGCCTGGAGAACGCATAGGGTCTTTCCTTCAGAGTGCTCCCAGATCGCATCCATCTTGGCGTCCCCTGACCCGCCTCTTGCCGCAATCTGGAGAGCAGTGTCGTCCGTCTGTCCCGGGTCGATCAGTCGCACAACCCAATGAACCAGGGCCTTGCTCCTGTCCGTGGGGTAGAGTGCCCGCAGCCGCTGGATCTGGCCCTGCAGGTGACCGACCAGGTAGGATCGAGTAAACATAGGCCAGCAGACGCAAGGGATTGGCCTTAAAGACCGTTACGGTCGTGCCTCGCAATCGGTGTGCGGCACACGTCATCCCACAACCATGTACCGCACTCTGGACAGGCCAATCGGCGGTGACCCCCGCCGTCCTGGGGCAGCGCGTTCGGCACCAGGTCGTGGCCGCACACCGGGCACCACCTCATTTGGCGGTAGCGTCCCCGCCCGAGGAACTCCAGCACGCCCCGTTCGCGGAGGAACTGGAGCTGCTGGCGGATCTTGTCTTCCACGTGGCGGTTCTCGGGATGGAGCCTTTGGAGTTCTTCACTGAACGACCCGTAGAAGTCTTGCAGCGAAAACGCTGGAGTCGGCAGCCGCCTCACGCAGGCAAGGACATCAGCGGTCCACCCTCTCGCTTCATGCCGCCGTCCCCGGAGGAAGCTGAACCGCCGCCATTCAGAGCGGACCATTGCCACCGAGATCACGGCCCCGGCGTAGACGACCTGAATCCGAGCGTCGGCGGGCAGGCGGGAAAGGAGGATGTCGCAGCCCACCCAACCCGCGCGGCGGGCATGGCTTCGCAATGGCGGTTTCCTCTCGATTGCGGAGAGGGAGAGGAAGTGGCGGGGAACAAGCTGGAGGTTACGTACCCGCCACCGTGCCGGATCGTAGTCGAGGAAGTAGAAGCTGGG
>DATEAO010000398.1:0-8698 GCA_035288345.1 Candidatus Methylomirabilota bacterium
AGGTGATGGCGCCTGCCCCTTCGATGTTGGAGGGGCGGGTCTCCAGCCTGACGACATGCTCCTGCTTCAACTGAAGCTCGGCCGAGTCTTCGATCGTGATAATGCGTTCACTGTGCGGAATCGCTTCAGAGAGGACGTTGAGCATCGTGGTTTTTCCGCTGCCGGTGCCTCCCGAGATAAGGACATTGAGCCGTCCTTTCACGGCCGCCGTGAGGATCTCTCCAAGCATCGGCGTGAGGGTGCCGAACTCGATGAGGTGCGGCATCCGGTATGGCTCTCGGGAGAAGCGGCGGATGGAGAGAATGGGTCCATCCAGCGCGAGCGGCGGGATGATGGCGTTCACGCGCGAGCCGTCCGGCAGGCGCGCGTCAACCATCGGGGAGGATTCATCCACCCTGCGGCCCACCGCCGAGACGATCCGCTGGATGATCTGGATGAGGTGGGCGTCGTTTCTGAAGACTACATCGGTCAGCTCGAGCTTGCCGTGCCGCTCGACGTAAACATTCCGGGCCCCGTTGACAAGAATGTCAGACACGGTGGGATCCAGCATGAGAGGCTCGAGAGGCCCAAGCCCCAGAGTTTCGTGCTCGACCTCGTGGACGATCCGCTCACGCTCGCGGAGGCTGAGCGGCGCCTCCTCGACAGCGAGCATATCCTCGACGACTCGCCGGATCTGCTGCTTCACCACTTCAGACGGAAGCGCGTCCAGCTTCGAGAGGTCGAGCTGCTCGATCAACTGTTGGTGGATGCGGGTCTTAAGCTCGTAATAGGCGTCCTCACCCCTGCGAGACGCCTCGTTTTGACCGTTCCCAGGCGCCTTTCCATTCTGAAAGAGTGCCATGGATTAGCCGCCTCCTTGCACTTCCTTGGGATTCCACACGAAGCGCAACAGTGAAGCCGCAAGTTTCGGAGACGGTTCCGCGGCTGCCCCTGATCCTGACTTAGGGGCCAGCGTTTCGGCAAGCTCCCTTAGATTTTTCGCGATCTTCGAGCGGGGCGACGCCGTCACGACGGGCTGGCCTTTGTTGATCGAAGAGACAACGGTGAGGTAATCGCTCGGCGTTCTCCAGAAAACAGGCATCCCAAGCGCATCCTCGGCTTGCTTGAGCGTGACTTCTTCCCCAGCGCCTTCTCGCATCACTACGACCTTCACTTTCTGGAGACCCACTCCGCTCTGTTTGAGGACGGAAAGCCCGGCCGCCGCTGACCTGAGGGCGGCCACATTCAGGCCCGTCAAGAAGAGGATCGAATCGGAGACTTCCATCGCGGCGAGGGTAGCGGGGTCCATCTCGTGCCGGAGGTCAAGGATAAGGTAGTCGAAGTGCGACCGGATGATTTCGAGACCCGCCTGGACTTGGCCGGCAGTGAGTTGGACACGGCCCCTCCCAGACGGTCCAGCAAGCACCCACAAGCCGCTGGCATGCTTTGTCACGAGGCCCCGGAGGAACGGCTCATCGAGACGATTCAGGTTCTCGAAGGCGTCCAGGACGGAGTAAGCGGGCGTGATGTCCAGGAATGTCGTGATGTCCGACTGACCGGAGGTAGCCATCTCCATCAGCAGCGTGCCGCCGGTCATTCGATCGGACAGGCAGACCGCCAGGTTGGTCGCGACCGTGGTCACTCCAAGACCGCCCTTCGTGGAGAAGACCGAGGTAATCCGGCCCACCTGTCGCTTCGGCGCGGCGCTTTGACGGAAACGCACCACCTTGTCCAGCGCTGTCACGAGATCATTGCGCTCCACGGGCCGACGCAAAAATTCGAGCGCGCCTGCTCGAATAACCTGAATGACGAAATCGGCAGACACGCTGGGCCCGGTGGCAAGGATGGCCGCGTTCGGAAGGGTCTTGGCTAGCCGTTCCAGGGTTGAAGCGGACTCTTTTTCGCCTTTGGCGTCCTTGTCGTGCGGGATTTCCACGATGAGCACGTCGGGGCGGCGCGACGGGGCCTCGATCAACGCCTCTGACATGCTGGAATACTCGCCCACAACCGCCACCGAGGGCATCCCGCTCAGAAGGCGACGCAATGCGCTGCGGTAGGCCGCGTCTGAGTCAACGATGATAGTCTGTAGCATGTTCGCTTAGAGCCTCACTTGCTTTCGAGATTGCTCGAGCCCAACGGGCGCTCCACCACCTCGCCCACTCCGGGGATCCCTGGGACGAGCGTGAACTCTTTCTTTTCCGCTTCCCGTGGCTCCATGAGCTTTCCCGGGTCGGGGACGCCTGGGGAGCCGGTGGGCGGGGCCTGAACCAGCTTCACCGTGACGAGGAAAAGCAGCTCAGTCTCATTGTGCTGGAAGCGCGAGCTTCTGAAGAGCGCGCCGAGGACCGGGATGTCTCCGAGCAAGGGAATCTTCGCCACAGTTTGCCGGACTTCATTTTTGATGAGGCCGGCAATCGCAAACGACTCACCGTCTTTCAGGCTGATGGTCGTGCTCGCTTCGTTCTTCAGAATTGCGGGAATGCGGAACCCGGAAAGCTCCAGGCCCTGCTGAAAGTCCAGGCTCGACACCTCCGGCCTCACCTTGAGATTGATCGTCTCCCCTTCAACCACCGGCGTGAACTTCAGGAGGATGCCGAACTCTTTGAATTGAATCGTCACCCTCCCGAACTCCTGAGAGACCGGGATGGGGAACTCACCTCCCGACAAGAACTTGGCTTCCGTGCCGGACAGGGTGACGAGATTGGGCTTTGCGAGCGTGCGGGCCAGGTTCCGTTCAGCAAGGGCGCGGACAATACCCGCATAGTCTCGCCTCCCTGAGGAGATAAAAAAATCTGCCGCGGAAAACAAAAAGTCGGGCCCGCCAGCACTGGTACCTCCAACGCCGCGGCCGGTAGGTTCTCCAGTTGCCGAGACCACTCCCAGAACACCGAGAGGGACGGTAAAAGGGTTACCCGGGAACGTGGCGCCCTGTAGTGTGCTGCCCAGCGCTCGAATGCTGAACCCCAGCTCTCGAAGGGCCTCTCGAGCGACCTCCGCGACGTGAACCTGAAGCAGGACCTGCAACGGCTTCGCGCCGGTCACGGTCAAGAGGTTGACCACTTTGCCTTTCGGAGCAAAGAGCGATGCGACCTCGGCGATACCCGCGACCATCTGCTCGCTCGACACTTTCCCGCTGATGATGAGTGCGTCCTGCGCAGGGGTCACTTGAATCTCTTCACGGGGGGCGATCTCTCTGATCCGTTCCATCAGGAGGGCTGTGTCGATTTGCACGACCAGATCAAAAAAGAGGGTCTTGTTCGTATAGAAGACCACGAGGGAAGTCACACCCACCGCCTTGCCATTGATGAGAATCTGGGTGGGTGTGATGACGAAGACGTCCGCGATATTCGGGTTGGTGACCGACGCGCGAGTGAAGGGTTCTTTCAAGTCGATGACTTGTGACTTCCCAATGTTTACGTCGAGGCGAACGATCCCTTGCGCCGTTGCCGGTGTGGGAGGGTGTCCGCCGCTCGTGAGGACGATTGTGACCATGAGGCTCAGAAGAAATCGGACTGGCTGGGGGGATGGACGAATGACGCTCTCCGCTTTGATCCTACTTCTTCTGTTCGACCCAGGGCTCCCCTTCGTCTCGGACAAAGACGTGCTCGGACGGCTTCCCTGCCCGGAGGACCGACACAGTATAAGTCTGGAGCTTGGGGGGAGGTAGTGGTTCACCGGAGGCCACAGAGGATGGGCGTGGCGGGGCGCCAGTCCCCGCAGAAGGGCGCGACCTGGCAGTCCGCGTCTCCGCTGCGGGTGTCCGTTGAGGCTGGGCCGCGTTAGAGTTGTCATGAAAAAGGCTTGCAGTCGAGACACCGCTCGTTTGGACGAGCTGATTGTCACCGAGATTTCTTGTGGCCAGCATCAGCTTTCCTTCGACCTGGGCGAGCGCCAGCCGCTCCGCTTGAGCTGGACTCAGCGCGAAGGTGACCGTGGTGACCGTCACCGGCTTATTGTCGCGCATCTCCACTGTCTGCCCCGCTGCGAGGACCTGCACGTCTTGAAGGATCACCTTAGCGAATCGTTCTTGCGAGCTGCGGTCCTTCGCCATGCTGACCAAGATATCTACGCGGCTGCCAGGCAGGATGAAGCCGCTTTCCTTGATTGCGTCGTCCACCTTGATCGTGACCCCTCTGAGGCCGGCCGGAACCAGTATCGGCATGATCCCGCCCTTCCCCCCCGGGGCAAGCTTTGCCTCAAGGAGCGGCTCTCCGGCAACGATCGGACTGCGAGCAATTCGACCTTCTGCTGTATTTACATCCTTGAGAGCGCCTGCCGGGACTGATCGCTTCGGCCATTCCACCAGCTTCACGTGTTCGCCCTTCACGATCTCGGCCATAGCCAAGTTCACAGACGCCACAACGATCTTCTCTTGCTCGTCGACCGGCCTGGTGGCCACCCGATAGACAAGCAGGCTGGCGAGCAACCCCATCACAGCGGCAAACGCGAGGACCAGTAACAGTCGCTTTCGGATGGTGCGTTCCTCTTACTCGCGGCGCATGCTGGCCGTCTGGGTGATGGGGAAGGGGCCGGCAAGCATCGGCAACAGCAGCGGGAAGATGGTCGTATAGCTCACCGTCACGCTCACGGTCACCGGGGAATCAGGAACGCAGGGATCGCAGTTCACGGTTGGTGCTCCGGCTGGAGTCAGGTTTGCTGCGGCAAGAATCTCGTTGGCGCGCGCCCCCGCAACGCCTGGAGCAGCGCCGCTGACGCTTCCGGCTCGGGCCCCCTCACGAGCCGCAGTAGTCACAATGTTTAGTGTGTGCCACAGGCGGCTAACTTCAGCGATCCCAAAAAGTATAAAGAGGAGGATCGGGAGCGCGATGATCAACTCCAAGGTCGAGGTTCCCCGCTGACTACAAATTCGCCGAATGGCGAGCATACGTGTCCGCCGCATCCCGATTTGGTGACACCCAAAGAATAAGGTGAAGGCGAGCTATGGCGCTCCGCCCCCGGCTCCCCCGGCTCCCCCGGCTCCTGTGACGGCGGTAGTAATTGTGGTCATCGCACCAGTCAGCGCAGTTCCTAGGGCGCCCGTGTAAAGTGTCGCTGCTATAGCGGCAACGAATGCCCCCACAAGAATCCATTCCAAAGTCTCAAGACCGTGCTCGTCTTTCAAGTAAGCGATGATTCTTTTCATGGTTTTTACCTCTCTCAATTTTGAGAATCGATGGTCAAATACTTTGCTGCTGGTCACTATCAACTTCCGGAAATGCAACACCTCCTTTGCGTCTTGGCTTGGCAGCTACTCACCAACGTGAACCAAGAGTTTTTTAGGCGAATCGTTCGCCGGCTCCCTGTTCACGACCGCATCAAAGAGAACTTTCATGGGGCTGTTAAACTAGCTCAAACAAATTTCTCTGGCAATACGCCATTCGGCCTATTTTGTGGATAAACAAAGACCTAGGTCTTTGTTGGGGGAACTGGTGGCTTTGCTGCGGGGTGGGGGTGGAGGCTAGTTGGCTCGATCCGAGAGCCGATGGAGGAGCAACTCGACCCGGCGGCTGACGTTCAACTTACGGAAGATATTACTCAAGTGGGTCTTTACGGTTTTCTCGCTGATCTTGAGCCGGGACGCGATCTCCTTATTCCTCATCCCTTGGATCACCCATTGGACGATCTCCTGCTCCCGAGCAGTTAGAGGCTCTTGGCCTTTGAGCAAGGGTCTCTTCTGCTGGTTTATCTTCTTTAGTAGGCCATCCAGGAACTCCGTTAATACCTTGCGCTCTGCCCACATCTCCCCCGCGTGGACAGCCCGGATAGCCTTGGCGAGCGTGCGAGGTTCAGCGGTCTTCAGAACGTAGCCTCTCGCGCCGTCCTGCAGCGCGGCAGCGATGAATTTGTGATCGAGAAAGCCGGTCAGGATAAGAACTTTCGTTGCAGGGCTTTTCTCTCGAAGCTTGGGAATAACATCGAGCCCGCTTACATCGGGCATCAGTATGTCGAGCAGGGCGACATCGGGCTTCGAGGATTCCACCTGCTTTAACGCCTGAAGACCATCCGCTGCCTCGCCGACTACACGAATGTCTTTCTCGCTCTCGAGGAGCAAGCGCAGCCCTTCTCTGAACAAGGCATGATCGTCAACAATGAGAACCCGGATCTGCTCCATGGCCTCCCCCTTACCGGATCCCCCCTCGGGAGCTAGGGGTCGGCCATCAGTATATACGACTAAAGGAGTAGCCAGCTACACTTTCGTGCTTCGGAGGCCGCTGAAAAAGGCCCATCTGCGGCGTTGGCTTCGTCGCTCGTCGTTGCAACGTACATCTGAGTACGTCTCACTCCTCGCTTCCTCGCCGCCTTGCATCTGGACCTTTTTGAGCAGCTTGAGATTAGCAGGGGTCTTTCAGCACCCTGCTAGCCGCAAGGGGTTCGGGACCCTTCCGGGCTACTCACTCGAATGTGTTCTCAGTAACTTGCTATTGAGGCGGCCTCGATTGCTGCGGGCGCACCGCGCGGTAGAGGTGGTAGGAAAGGGCGCCCAATCCAAAGCAGAACACGACGAAATGGATCACGCGGCCGATGTAAGGAATCTGGAAGAGAACAAAGAGAATCAGCATGCCGAGGAGTAGAGCCAGGAGCGTGCCACCCACGGTTGCGCCACTGGGCTTCAAGAGCGCCCGGCCCAGATACGCGCCGACGATGATCTTTGCCGCGTAAAGCCCGAGCAGATACAACGCAAGCGCGATCAGCGCGATGGGCAGGCCGATCAGCGTAATCGCGACAATAATCATGGCGATCGGCGCAGCCACCAGCACGGCAAATCCCACCCCCAGGCTCCTCCAACTGCCCACCGCCTGCACGCTTCCATGAAAGAAGCCCGGAGCCAACGTGAGGGCCGCAAACCCGAGGAGCATCGCGCCGAGCAGATTCACGACGACCCAGAAGTAGAACTTCGGCCGGGTGAATCGAGAGGCGCGTGGAGGCACGAGCCGTGTCTCGGTCTTCCCCCCGATCGTCACCCCCGATTCAATGCGAACGTCGCTCTGGCGCAGCACGTGGGCGATGACATCTCCTCCGACCCGCGCGGGCGCCAGCAGCTCGATCCGGCGCCCATGCGCGAGGAGATTCTTTCCGATGCTTCCCTTGACTCGGACGCTCTCGCCGTAGAACCAGACGCTGCGACTGACCGCGCCATCGGACCGGAGGCTCTGGCCGAAAGAATGGACGTCAGCGCCAACGCGAGACCCCGGCTCGAGTATCACGGATTGGTTGAAGCCGTAAATGCTCCGGCTGACGTTTCCCCGGACGTGGAGCGTCCGCCCGAAATGGTAGACATTGCCGTCCACGACCCCGCTGATCTCTGCTCGCTCACCCCCGAAGATCAGGTCACCGCTGACCTTCCCCCGTATCTCGGCGGACCGGGCCCACACGATCAGATCGCCGTCGACGGTTCCATCGACCTGGACGTTCTCGCCGGTAGCGACCAGCGCGCCCTCAACCGTCTCCGCGCTCGGGACTGTCACCGTGAAGCCTCCGCGAGTTTCCAACGCGAAGGCCGGCGTGGAAAGAGCGAGCGCGACGACCACGCCCAACAGCCCGACAGAACTCGCGGGTCTGCGACGCATGAGCGCCATCGCACTCGTGGCAGCCACGAACATAATCGTCCAGAGGGCAGCCGTCCCTGCCAGGGATACCAGGTCAGCGGCATTGAACGCGAGATAGAAGAGAAATTCGAAGAGGACGTTCAACTGCCCGGAGGGGCTGAACGGATTCAGCCAGTTCAGCGCCGGCGCGCTCGCCAGCCACTCAAGCGCCACGCCCAAGACCGCGGCGGCCGCCGCGCCCGCCAATCCCGCCCAGACCGGGGCAAGCCGCCACGATGGGCTCGGGGCCACGACTTCGCTCTCCCGGAAGGCCTCCATCAACACGCGGGCCTCCTCACGCAGCGCGCTCACCAACGCTGAGCAGCGAGAACAGGCGGCGAGGTGGATCTCGACCTGCCGGGTCTCCTCGGCCGATAGCTCCTGATCGACATACATCGAATAGTTCAACTCGGTGAAACAGCCCATGCTTGTCACTCCTTTTTCATGCGCCGAGAATCCGGCGCAGCTCCTGCTTGCCGCGAAAGATCAGCGTCGCCACGTGATTTCGTTTCAGCCCCGTTTGGGCCGCGATCTCGTCATAGCTCATCTCGCCGTAGTACCGCATGACCAGCGCCGCGCGGTAGCGGTCAGGCAGCCGCTCGATGGCCGCCGTGAGCTGCTCTCGCCGCTCCATGGCCAGTGCTTCACTCAACGGGGACCGGCCCGTCGGGGCATTCTGGGCGTCACCTTCGAGCGCCTCGGGGACAAAGAGGCGACTCTCGATCCGCCGTCGCCGAAGCAGATCCACGCAGTGGTGGCTGGCCACGCTGAGGAGCCAGCGGGGAAATGGGAGCGACGCGTCATAGCGTTCCATCGAACCTTGCAGCCGCAGGAAGACTTCACTCGCCGCATCCTCAGCGGCCTCAGTCGAGCCGAGCATATGTCTGCATAGTCCGAACACCCTGCGCGCGAACCTTTGGTAGAGCTCGGTGAACGCCTCGGCGTCTCCCAGGCGGGCACGATGAACGACGGCCTCCAGCTCACTCTCTTCCATTCGCCCGCTCAACCGGCTCTCATTCGCTAGTACGAACGAGTCGGAACGATAGTTTCAGCCCGACGCCACCTGGTCAGTACTGGGTCAATTTGCTTCGCGATACTTCGTTCTCAGTCGTCGCCAGCCCTCAACGTACAAC
>DATEAO010000399.1:0-2148 GCA_035288345.1 Candidatus Methylomirabilota bacterium
CCGAACTCGCTCCCAACCACGAGCCCAAGGTCTGAGCTGTCGTCGAGCGACTCGAGCTGAACGTCTCTGAGCGCAAGTCGGCACGCTGCAACGGCGAGCTGGCAGATTCTCGAGAGACGGCGGGCCTCGTCTCGCCCAATCATTTCAGCCAGCACACCGTCAGGAAGCTCCGCGGCTAACCGGCTCTTGGAGTCATCCACTGAGAATGCGCGGATTGGAGCGATCGCTGGGCGCGCACTCTCCAAGAGATCTTCAACGGCCGAGTAGCCACCGGCGCCATGGGCGCTGATGCTCCCTACACCGGTGATCACAACGCGCCGTCGCTCCGTCAATCGGGGTCCGGGATCCGGGGTTCGGAGCTCGTCCATTTTTTAGTCAATCCTCCTGCGGTCCCCGGACCCTGGCCCCGGGAACCCTGGGTTCGAGCGTGGGCGTGCCCTTGACACCGACGGCGTCAAGGGCCGGGTGCCCGCGCTGTAATCGAGGCGACGCATATCGGCATGGCGCTACCATCGCTTGAAGATCAGGCTGACATTCTGGCCGCCGAACCCGAACGAGTTAGACATGGCAAACACCACATTCGCAGGACACGCCGTGTGCGGGATGCAGTCAAAAGGAATCTCGGGATCAGGATGGTCGAGGTGGGCGGTGGGCGGGACCAGCCCGTGAGCGAGCGTCAGCATGGTGGCGACCGCCTCCAGGGCGCCCGCTGCGGCCATGGTGTGGCCGATGAGTGACTTGTTTGAGCTTACCAGGAGTCCATTAGAGCCGAAGACTTTCATGAGTGCGAGCATCTCTGTCGCGTCGTTTTGAGGGGTGCCGGTTCCGTGAGCGTTGACGTAATCGATCCCGCTCGCCTCGATTCCGGCGCGAGCCAGCGCTTCGATCATGGCCCGGGTGGCGCCTTCGGCGGTCGGTTGCGGAGCGGTCACGTGAAACGCGTCGGTGCTCATCCCGCCGGAGCAGAACTCGGCGTAGATCTTTGCTCCACGGGCCCGGGCGTGTCGGAGATCCTCAAGCGCGATAAACGCCGCGCCCTCCCCGATCGACATCCCACGGCGATCGCGATCGAACGGGCGACACGGTTCAGGATCGAGCAGCTTCAAGGCATTGAATCCCATGAAGCAGATGCGCGTGAGGCTGTCCACGCCACCAGCCAACATCAGTGGCGTGACGCCAGCCACGATCAAGTCAGCGGCAAGGGCCAGCGACGCCGCGCCGGAGCTGCAGGCCATCACGACGGTCTCCTTTGGGCCACCGAGACGCAATCGGCGAGCGACCACCTCTGCGTGAGAATAGGGCAAGACCGATCGAAGCGCGGATCGCTTTCGTGGATCTTCCCTCGATCGCGCCACCTCCCAGTACCACTCCTCAACCTCCAGCATGCCACCGCCGACTGCCCCTACGATCACGCCGGCTTGCGCTCGCTCACTCTGGATCCCCGCGTCAGCGAGCGGCTCGCGCGCTGCGGCGAGAGCAAACCGATCAGCTCGTGAGCGGCGCTGAGAGGCGGGAAGCGATGAGACGACATCTCGAGGCACTTCCCCCGCGATCCTCGATCTAAAGCCGTCAGTCTCGAAGAGCGTGATGGGTCGGATCGCGCACTCGCCACCCGCGAGGCCCTCCCAGAATTTTTGGACTCCCACCCCGTAGGGGCTGACCACACCAACTCCGGTCACAACCACTCGGGTCATGTGAGCCTCACGCGCTGCTCCCCTCACCTCACCCTCTCCCCCTCACCCTGCCTCTCCCCTGTGGGGAGAGGAGAAGAGGTGAGGGACAAGTCATTCCTCACAACCAGTGAGCAATCCGGCAACACGGTCATCTGCCGTTCGCCTTCTTCGAGATGAAGTGAGCAAGCGAGTTGACGGAGTAAAAGTGTGGGGCCAGGTCCTCGGCTTCATCCAGGATGATTCCAAAGCGTTCCTCGATCGCGATGGAAAGCTCGATGAAGTCCAGCGAGTCGAGTCCCAGTGAGTCGTCCACCCCTTTGGGGAGTGTGGTCTCCATCGTCACCCCAGAAGCCCGCGCGAGGTCGAACTTAAGGCGGGTGACCAGAATACTTCTCAGTCCCTCGAGCACGTCTTCTCGTTCCATACCGAGTTCTCCCCTCACCTTAATCCTCTCCCCGCTGGGGAGAGGGAAGGG
>DATEAO010000400.1:0-2872 GCA_035288345.1 Candidatus Methylomirabilota bacterium
GTGGTCGCCATCGACCCTCGCCGTGATTGGCGATCGCACGACGAGGGTCGATGGCGACCACGCCGAGGCGGTGGGGATGGCGCAGACCGTCAGCGTGATGAGCGAGCAGAGCGTCTTCGTGGCTCGGACGGCGAACGTGACGGTGGGGCTCGCGGCGGCGCTGAACGTCGGGGCGGCGTACCTGGTGAACGTGGGGATCGACCACAACACGCTGGTGGGCGGAGCGCGGCTGGAGGAGATCGGGGGCTTCAGGGGCGAGTACGTGGGGCTCCACCGCGAGGAGCGGATCGGGGGCGACAAGAGCCTGACCGTCAAGGGCGAGATGGTGGAGCAGGTGGACGGCAACGCCATGCGGAGGACCGATGGCGACGAGGAGCAGGTCGTCGAGTCGATGAAGCTCAAGGTCGAGGAGATCGCCGCGCTACATGCCCGGTGCATTCGCCTGGAGGCGACCGAGAAGCTCGTCATCTCGGTGGGCGGCGAGGTGGCGTTGGAGATGAAAAGGTCGGGAGGGATACGGATCTTCGGGAAGACCGTCCAGATCGGAGATCTCAAGTGAGCGTCATCTCGTTGAGAGGCGGCAAGATTCTCAAGCTCGCGCCCTCGGATGCACAGCGGCTCGAGGTCGATTTCGAGTTGGCCGGGGAGGTGCCGATCGCCATCGTTCCACGAAGCAAGGGGAATGTCTTCGAGGCAGGCACTCGTAAGCTGAAAGACCTTCTTCCCTGCTCAACGGAGGAGTCGGCAGGGAGCGTACGAGACATCGAGACGCGATTCCACGTGGACCTTGCCGCGCAGGATCCGGACGGCGTCTACCGGGCGCGGAGGAGAGTGACCGCTGTCATCAAAGGGTATGAGCAGCAGTCCCAGCAATCCAGGCAAATCACCTGGAGCGTGCTCACACCCAAGAACAGCAAGCTTGAGTTCGAGGACTGCCTCGGCCGGTCCAAGGAGAAAATCACGAGCAGCGACGTGGACGGCATGGCTGAGATCACCATCACCCATCCTGCTTCCGCCCCCGCTTCGGATCGTAGCCCCGAGGGGCTCGTCATCATCCGGGCTGTTTCGAGCGATGGCGCGGAGGCGCGCCTCAGGCTCATGATCACGCGCAACGACTCCGTGACCGAGCTCCCACGCATGAGGAGCGCGTCCGACTTGTATCTGTGGACCTATCAGCCCGGCCCCCCTGACAGCCGCTCTTCTTCCAGCCCAGGCATCAAAGAACTGCAAGAGATGCTGAACGAGGTGGTATCGCGGCACCGAGGCATCAGCACGTACGATTTTATCAGCCTCGACGGAGTCTTCGGAAAGGAAACCAGGCAGGCGGTCACGCAGTACCTTGAGCACTTCAAGGCGATCAAGGCGGGTGTCGATTACCCCTATGACCTCGGCAATATCGGTATTTCGAAGCAGGTGTCGGTCTACCTGAATACCGAGTATGCACCCTTTCGTGTCGAGGAGGCAGATGGCGCATCGAAGGGCTGGGTGGTCGACCGACGCCTGCTCTGGGGCGACCGGGACAGCATCCTGGCGAACGAGATCGACGGACTCGAGGAACTGAAGCGAGGAGTGGTGGATCGGCTGAAAGCAGAGATGGTGCGCGTGGCGAATCTGTATCTGGACTGCGACACGTTCTGGATGCGTCACAAGAACGATTCACCGCATACGAACGCGACGCAATGGATCTTCCGCGTGAGAACCGCGACCGTGCTGGTGAGGACGCAGCAGGGGGCGGCCGCGCCCGTGCTCCTGGACGCGGCGCATGTGCCGGTAAGTGTGACGGCGGGGCAGCGGTTCGTGTCACCCCAGGAGCGGCCAGACGTCAGCGCCGATGAGTTTGAGGTGTTCAACGAGTACGGGCAGACAACTCACAAGAAGAAGAATGGCTATACGGCACCGATATTGTCCCATGCGACCTTTCTGCGCAAGTCTATTCGGATGCCCTTCTATTGGTGGCGAAAGCTATTGGTGAGTGGTCACGTGGCAAATGGTATCTTCTTGGGGAAGGTCATCATATGGCGATGACAGAGCGTGTCGCCTACAGGGCATGTCTCGTGTTGGCTGCGAGTGTGATGTCAAGCATGCCAGCGCGATCGTCGGGCAAACCGAAAGGAGCGCGCGGTATGGTAAACGAATCCAGCGAATCCGTCGTCTCGAGCCCGAAGCCCGTTGCGGTGTTCAGGAAGACGTTTGAGGAGGCTGGGTTAACGTACACCGTAAGTGACATGGGGCCCGATTCGTCCGGCTGGCCGGAATCCGTCTTGCTCCATCCTGGGAGGGGACTTTGGGTTCTGGATGCGGGGCCTGATTTCGCCAGCTGGCATCTGTTGGGATTCAATTGGGCAGGGCATCGGCTCTTCGACTGCGATCTCGTCAAGGCTATGAAGCCGGCTGTTGGCGAGGAATTGTTTCCTTTTGCCCTCCAACTCATCGGTCGTGACAGCGTTCTTCTTGCTGTGCACCGGGCTCTGTTCAAGAAGCAGTTTGTCGAACTCTTCGAGGTCTCGAACAAGGGAGAGGTGCGCCGCTTGCGGGAGGTGGCCGGCGCTGTTGGTGACGACGAAGCAATCTTGACGCCTGCTGGGGAACTCTGGGCCCGTATCGGTGACTCGACCACGTCCTACTCGGCTCGGACGTGGCGTGTTCACGACGGACGTGGTCATGAGCCTGCAGATGTGGGCTTGGGTTCCGCTGCGTGGGTGAAGGATCGCGTTCTCCTGTTCTCGGGCAAGGGTGTACGTTTCGTTGCGTCCGATGGGCAGATTCGCGAGGTGAAGTTGGAAGTAACCTCGGCACTCGAGGGCAAACTGGTTGGTGGTGCAGGCGCCTTCTTTGGGGACGTTCGCTTGACACAAGGGCAACCTTCTGATGA
>DATEAO010000401.1:0-25071 GCA_035288345.1 Candidatus Methylomirabilota bacterium
TTCACTGAAGGCGCTGGCCAAAGAGCTCCGCGTGCCGGTCATCGCGCTCTCTCAGCTCTCCCGGGCCGTGGAGACTCGCCAGACCCGTGATTACAGGCCACAGCTTTCCGATCTCAGAGAATCAGGCGCCCTCGAGCAGGACGCTGACCTCGTCGTCTTCCTGTATCGCCCGGAGCGGTATGGCATTCAGACCGACGAGGGAGAGAATTTTGCCGAAGTGATCATCGGGAAACAACGAAATGGGCCAACGGGATCCGTCAAGCTCACGTTTATTCCCTCCTACGCGCGGTTTGAAAAGCGAGAAGAGCACCGCCGTCCTCCCGAATAGTGTCCTGCTGTTCAGATTCAAAGGTCTTGGTCCGTCAATTGGTGACACGATTGGCGCCCCTAGATCGTTGGATTCTTGACTTTCGGCAACGAGGGGGATTAGGGTTGGGATTCTAGAGGAACTGAACGTTGCGCCTTTACGCTCTCAAACGCCTTTTTGTCGGCTCTCCGCTCCTCACCGCGCAAGCCCGTCACGAACGCCTCGGGAAGGCCACCGGCCTGGCGGTCTTCGCGTCGGACAACCTCTCCTCGGTGGCATACGCCACTGAAGAGATCCTGCGCGTACTGATCCTCGCAGGGGCTGGGGCACTGCTCTTCTCGGTCCCGATCGCTGTCACGATCGCTGTTGTGATCGCCATCGTCATCATTTCGTATCGCCAACACATTGCCGCTTACCCTCAGGGGGCCAGCGACTACGTTGTCACTAAAGACAACTTAGGCGTCTTTCCGGGACTCACCGCTGGGGCTGCGCTTCTTATCGACTACACGCTGACCGTTGCGGTGAGCATCTCAGCCGGTGTGGCTGCGCTCACGTCGGCGTTCCCGAGCCTCTTCCTCCATCGGGTGCTCCTTGGCGTGGCCTTTGTCGTTTTGATCTCGCTGGCAAATCTCAGGGGGATCCGGGAGTCGGGTCGCTTCTTCGCCGTCTGGAGCTATCTCTTCATCGGCGGATACTTCGGGCTCCTCGCTGTGGGATTGACCAGTCACTTGTTCGGAGCAACACCACAGGTTTCGTTTTCGTCTCAGCCCACGGAGAGCGTCTCTGCGATAGGACTCTTTCTCTTGCTTCGTGCATTCTCCTCAGGGGCGGTCGCGCTCACAGGAATCGAGGCGGTGGCTGATGGCGTCACAGCGTTCAAGTCGCCAGAAGTGAAAAACTCTCAAACAGTTCTGGCTGTGCTCGGTGCGATCATGGTGACGCTCTTCGTGGGGATCACGTGGCTTGCATCGATTCACGGCATCACTCCGAAGGATGAGGAGACCGTCATCTCTCAACTCGCCTGGCAGGTGTTCGGAGGAGGTGTTCTATACTTCTTCATTCAGGCGATCTCCATGATTATCCTCGTGCTGGCGGCCAACACCGCCTTCGCAGATTTTCCCCGCTTGGCCTTTTTCATGGCGCGGGACGGGTACGTGCCGCGTCAGTTTGCGACCCGTGGCGATCGACTCGTCTACTCTAACGGAGTCATCATCTTGGGAGTCGCCTCAGCCACGCTCCTCTTTCTGTTTCAAGGGGATACTCACAGCCTGATCCCTCTTTACGCTGTCGGCGTGTTTACGTCGTTCACGCTCTCTCAGTCGAGCATGGTGCGTCGCTGGCTCAAGCTGCGAACCGCCGGTTGGATGTGGCGGGCTGCCATCAATGCTTCAGGCGCCACCACGACCGGCGTGGTGCTCGTGGTCGTTGGGATCACGAAGTTTACCCAAGGGGCCTGGATCGTCATCGTTCTGGCGCTGATCTTCATCTCCTTCTTTCTCACCGTGAACCGTCACTATCGCCAAGTGGCGCGACAGCTCTCGTTGGAGGGGTACGGGGGTCCGCCGCCCATCCGCCACACAGTCCTTGTGTTGGTCGGCGATCTTCATAGAGGCGTGGTTCACGCGCTTCAGTATGCCAAAACGCTTTCGCCGGATGCCAAGGCGGTCTTTGTGGAGCTCGATCCCGAGCGGACGAGAAAGCTGGAGGAGAAGTGGGGGAAGTGGGGATGCGGCTTGCCGCTGGTGGTGCTCTCGTCGCCATACCGCTCACTCCTGGGCCCGTTTTTGGAATATATCGATCATCTGCAGGGCCAGGGCGGGCACCACGTCGTCACGATCATTATTCCCGAGTTTATTCCGGCTCGCTGGTGGCAGCACCTGATGCACAACCAGACCGCGCTGCTGATCAAAGGGGCGCTGCTGTTCAGGAAGAACGTCATTGTCACTGATGTCCCGTACCACCTCGAGCGCTAGTTCACAGGAAACCCACGGTGGTGTCGTCACAAGGAGGCACACGATGGTTGGAACGATTCCAGAAAAATATTTAGACTTGTTTCAGAAGAAGGCGTTTGCGCATCTGGCGACCGTGATGCCTGACGGAAGTCCTCAGGTGACTCCGGTCTGGTGCGATTTCGATGGCATCCACATCCGGATCAACACTGCCAGAGGTCGGGTGAAGGACAAGAACATGCGCCGCCAGCCAAAAGTGGCGCTCACCCTTCTCGACCCTGAAAACCCGTACCGCTACCTCGGAGTTCGCGGGCGAGTAGCGGAGATCACTGAAAAGGACGCTGATCAACACATCGACTCACTCACGAAAAAGTACTTGGGGAAAGACACCTACCCGTATCGTCGCCCGGGAGAGGTTCGGGTTATCTACAAAATTTTGCCTGAACGAGTCTCAGCCATGGGCTGATCAGAATCGCCTTGAAGACACGACGCACAGCGTTCGCCAGTTGGGTGAGCGAAACTGATCTGAGGAGGGAGAGGGAAAAAGCGCGGGCGCTCAGGTCCTCGGCGTGGTGGAAACGCCGGTGCGCGGGCGGGATCTGCTACTACTGCCGGAGGGTCGTCGGTGCGCGGCAGCTCACGATGGACCACCTCGTTCCCCTGGTCCGCGGAGGGAAGAGCACAAAAGGGAACTTGGCCCCCGCGTGCAAGCGCTGCAACAATCAGAAGAAGTCGCTGCTGCCTGTGGAGTGGGAGCAGTATCTGACTCGTCTGGGGACCGAGGCCGAGTGATCGCAGCGCGCTGCAATCAGTCGAATTTTTCTGGACGGTCTCATCTTCGCGGGGGTAGGATGAGGGAAAGTTGGTCAGGGCTGACACAGGCCCTTTGGCGTCCTCATCGGCAATTCAGCCGGTGACGACGGACCAAGCCGCGGGCCGGCAGTCGGCGGTCGGTTCTCGGTCGGTGGGAGTTGGGCCCCCGTGGTGGGCTCGCCGAGAAAGGAGGTGGTCCAGCCGTGTGTATATTAACGGTGATCTGTGAGGTGGTGGCCTCCTAGGCCAGACACCCACCTTCCTGTTTGAGGCGTAGCGTTGTTCGTGCGCACTTCGGGAAGGGAGTTCGGTAGGGAGAGGAAATCCCTCCGAGATTGTTGAGGGTGGCCGCCTGGGAGGACCCAGGCACCACCGGCCCCGGCAGTCCCGTTCTCACCAACGGGGCGGCGACGAGAAGTCCAGAGAATCCCGCAGGTGCTGTTGGGGTGTTTTCGGATGTCGTGAGTGGTAGGTCCCAGCGAAGAAACAAGAAGGGCTCCGGGGTATACCCCGGAGCCCTCGGTTTTTGTCTGCGGACTGAAGAGGGTTAGACCTTTCTAACGTTGGATGCCTGGAGTCCTTTCGGCCCCTTAGTCACCTCGAACTCAACTCGATCCCCTTCACTGAGGCTTCTAAATCCCTGCGCCTGAATGGCGGTGTGATGGACGAACACATCTTCCCCGCCCTCGACCTGGATGAAGCCGTACCCCTTAGCATCGTTGAACCATTTTACCTGACCTTGTGGCATTGATCCTTCCCTCTCTGTTCCTGTGTTTTAGGGCGTTAGTCTGCCCCATGACTCCCGGACCCCTATGTCCGGGTAAAATAAAAAATGCCGCGGGACCCCGGTCCTCACGGCATCAAAACCTTGAAACCTAGTGCCCTTCTACCGGGGCTGCGTTGAGTTGCGAACCCCTCTTACTAGAAATCGAGCATAGCCTACATGGTCCCGCAACTCCTGTCAAGCTTGAAATCTCTCCATTTAAAATCCTCGGAGATGGAGAATAGTACTCTCGGTAAAAGGTCAATATTGTCAAATCTTTATTCACAATCCTTGCGTACGGTCGGTCGGTCGTACGGCGGCGCCAGGCGGGTGCCACCCGCTTGGATGGGGGCTCAGACAGGCCCGACCGTTTCAGGCGCGCACCCTGTGAAATCGCTTCGTAACGTGCTTTTCCTTGTCCCTCGAATCTTGCCCATGCTATCTTGAAGTTACTTTCGGCGTCCGAGGTCCCGAAAACGTTTTATAAACAGCAGTATTTAGAGGTAGGGCCATGCTTTTAAACCTCCTGGTGGGAATGTTTTCCAACGATCTCGCAATCGATCTTGGAACGGCCAACACCTTGGTCTACGTGCGCGGCGAAGGGATCGTCCTCAACGAACCGTCCATTGTCGCCATCCATCAAGCTGACCACTCCGTGCTCGCGGTCGGGCATGAAGCCAAAGCAATGCTTGGCCGCACTCCGGGCAACATTATGGCGATTCGGCCGTTGAAGGACGGCGTCATCGCCGACTTCGATGTGACCGAGAAGATGCTGCATTACTTTATCGCCAAGGTCCACAAGCGACGCACACTCGTTCGCCCTCGGATCGTGATCGGAGTCCCCTCCGGAATCACGCAGGTGGAAAAACGAGCCGTGCGGGACTCCGCGATGCAAGCGGGCGCGCGCGAGGTGTATTTGATTGAGGAACCGATGGCGGCAGCCATCGGCGCCGGGTTGCCGATCCAGGAGCCTGGCGGGAACATGATTGTCGACATCGGCGGGGGCACGACCGAAGTGGGGGTGATCTCGCTCTCGGGCCTTGTCTACTGCAAGTCTGTCCGGATTGCTGGAGACGAGATGGACGAGTCGATCATCCAGTACATCAAGAAGCACTACAACCTGCTTGTCGGAGAGCGCCGCGCTGAAGAGATCAAGATCAAGCTTGGCTCTGCGTACCCCATGACCGGCGAACGCCAGTCGATGGAAGTCAAGGGACGTGACCTCATTGATGGGATTCCCAAGACCGTGGTGATTACCGATGAAGAAGTGAGAGAGGCGCTGCGCGAGCCGGTGATGACCATTGTCGAAACGGTTCGCACCTGCCTCGAGCGGACCCCACCGGAGCTTGCTGCCGACATCGTGGATAAGGGGATTGTCCTCACCGGTGGGGGCGCGCTGCTTCGGGGGCTTGATCTGATTCTTCGCCAGGAAACCAATCTGCCAGTCTCGGCTGCAGATGACCCGCTCTCGTGCGTGGCGCTGGGGACCGGCAAAGTGCTCGACGAGCTGGAACTTCTCAAGAAAGTTGCAATCCCCGCGTGACAGCGGGCGAGACAGATCGTGAAGTGAATTATCGAGCGTACGCGGTTTTCGTATCGGTGCTCCTCGCCGCCCTGGTGCTCCTCACTCTTCAAACACGGGGCCAGGGCGAAGGGGTCGCGGCGAATGTGGTCTCGTCCGTCACCGCGCCGGTTCAGACGGTGGTCAGTCGATTACAGCGCGGAGCGTTCTCCCTCTGGTCTTCCTATCTGGATTGGAAAGGGATCCGTCGCGAAAACCGGCGCCTCGAGGAAGAGGTTGAGCAACTCCGGGTGGCTCAGCTGCAGACCCGAGAGGTTGTTGAAGAGAATCAGCGCCTTCGCCGATTGTTACAATTGAGCCAGCGGCTCCCGCTGTCGACGCTTCCCGGTGAGGTGATCGGCAGGGAGTGGGGAGGATGGGTTCGAGCGCTGACCGTGAACCGCGGGCGTGGGGACGGCGTGAAGCGTCTGACACCGGTGATTGTGCCCGAAGGCCTGGTGGGGCGCGTGGTCGAAGTGCGCGCTGGCAGTTCGATTGTTCAGCTTTTAAACGATCCCTCCTCTACTGTGGGCGCCGTGGTCCAGCGAACCCGGATGAGTGGAGTGGTCGAAGGGGACCCGAAGGGCGGGTGCCGTTTCAAGTTTCTCCCCCGTGAAGGGGGCGGCGTCGAGTTTGGCGATATTGTGGTGACTTCTGGGCTTGGTAGCGGGGTCTTCCCAAAAGGGGTGCCCCTGGGGCGGGTGGTTGCGGTCGAGGCCAAGGGGTCTGCGCTCTTTCACTACGCGACCCTTCAACCTGTGGTGGACTTTGCCCGTGTTGAAGAAGTCCTCCTGCTGACGAGCCAATCCGCCGAAGATCTGAGCCCGCACTTTCGCCGCGAGGGGTGACCCAGGGTCCGAGAAGGGAGCAATGATGCGACCGGTCCTCTACATCGCCATGCTGGGGGGCGGGCCGCTCATTCAGAGTAGTGTGGCTCCTTGGGTTCAGATCGCCGGCGTTCCACCCGATATCCCCTTGATCCTCACCGTGCTCTTTGCGATCAGGCGTGGGCCTGAACGCGGGTGCCTGACCGGGTTTGGACTGGGACTCATCCAAGATTTGATGGGGAGTGGATTAGTGGGGATTCAGGCAGTGAGCAAGTCCTTTGTCGGGTTTCTGACCGGTTTCTTCGGCGCGCGATTCTGGATCCACCAACCGATGGTCCAGGTGCCGGTGCTCATCTTGATGACGATCGGGGAAGGGAGTTTGCGCTACGGGCTGCTGAAGTTCTTCCATTTTCCAGCGGCCTTCGAAGAGCTCTTGCTCTATGCCATACTCCCTCAAGCGCTTTACAATGGGTTGATTGGCGCGATGACCGTGCTCGCGCTCACATGGGTAGACGCGCGCCGCTCGACGCGTTAGCGGGCCGCTGAAACACTCACCATGGGTCTCGCGCTAATGCGCGTTCCTGTTCGAGCGCGGGCGTTGCCCGCGAAAGTTTCGAAGGAGGGCTCGCCTCTCTCGGCAGCGAAGTCGGCCGAGAACAATGTCGGGTGCGGCTCCCTCCGAGTGAATTAAGGAGTTTCTACTTTGGCTTTGCCGGTGCCTTCAAGACACGATCCGTTCCGTCGACGCCTGTTCGGCGTGACACTGGTCACGGTCGCGAGCTTTCTCGTCATCCTGGGACAGCTCTGGTACCTCCAGGCATTGGAAGGGAATCGCCTCCGTGATCTCTCAGAGCGGAACCGGATCCGCGTCCGACCCGTTGCCGCCCCACGCGGAATCATGTACGACCGCAACGGGCTCCCACTGGTGGACAACCGACCTGCCTTCACGCTCTCCGTGATCCCGCGTGAGCTGGAGGATCGTGAGGCGGTCCTCGCCCGGCTCTCGATTCTCTTGCACATCTCCCTGAAAGAGCTTCTCGATGCGGTGAGTCAGGTTCCCCGTGATTCATTTGGCCCAGTGCGTGTGCGCCGCGGCCTCACCTTGGATGAAGTGGCGAAGGTGGAGGAGCGACGGGTGGAGCTCCCGGGAGTCATCGTCGAGGTGGAGCCGCAGCGAGTCTATCCATCGAGCAGCTTTGCCGCGCACCTTCTCGGGTATGTGCGCGAGGTCTCCGATGAGCAGCTCCGCCAGGGGCGCTACCGCCGTGGCGATCTGGTGGGTCAGAGCGGGATCGAGCGGCTTCTCGATGATGTCCTGCGTGGGCGAGACGGCGGCGAACAGATCGAGGTGGATGCGTTGGGCCGACCGGTGCAGGTGGTCCGGCGGCAGGAGCCCCACCCGGGCGCTCAGGTCATCACGACGCTGGACCGGAGAATTCAAACGATTGCCGAGCGCGCGCTGGGAGACCATGCGGGGGCGATCGTGGTCCTCGATCCAAGAAATGGAGACATTCTCGCGATGGTCTCTCGCCCTGCCTTCGCGCTTGACCAGCTGACCGGCGCGCTCGAACGAGAGACCTGGCTCAAGCTTGTTCAGGATTCACACCACCCGTTCCTCAACCGCGCGATTCAGGGCCAATACGCGCCCGGCTCGGTGTTCAAGCTGGTCGTGGCAGCCGCCGCGCTTCAGGAACGGGTGATCACCCCGTTTGATCGGCTGCGCTGCGGCCCTGACTTTCAGCTTGGCCGGTGGGTGTTCAGGAACTGGGAAGACAAGGATTGGGGAGAGATCGACCTTAATCACGCGATTGTTCGCTCCTGCAACACGTACTTTTATCAGCTCGGTCTTAAAGTTGGGATCGAGTCGATCGCGCGATATGCCAAGGCGTTCGGGTTCGGACAGCCAACGACGATCCCACTGCCCGGCGAGAAGTTTGGGTTTGTCCCGTCGCCCGCATGGCGGCGTGAGCGCGGGCGCTCGTGGCATTCCGGTGATACCGTGACCGTCTCGATCGGTCAGGGCCAACTGCTTGTCACTCCGCTGCAGATCGGGCGGTTCATGGGGGCCTTGGCCAATGGTGGAATCCTCTGGGCGCCCCGTCTGATCCAGCGGGTCGAGAATCAGAATGGCGAGCTGGTCGACAGCGCGCCGCCCCGCGTCACCGGGCGGGTGGATCTTTCGCCAGTCGTCTTTGCGTTCCTCCGCCAAGCCCTCTGGGGTGTGGTCAACAACGGGGGAACCGGGGCTGCGGCCCAGCTTCCCGGTTTCGATATCGCCGGGAAGACAGGAACAGCCCAGACGATCCGAGGCAGTGATGCCGCAAAGGGTCAGGACCACGCCTGGTTTGCCGGGTTCGCCCCCCGAGATGACGCGCAGGTCGTTGTGGTCGTGTTCGTTGAGCGTGGAGGCAAGGGTGGCCAGGTCGCGGCGCCCATCGCGAGAGAAATCTTCAGAGGGATCTTCTTTGAATCGGTTGCGTGGGCAGGCGCGTCGGGGTAGTGCGCTCATCGCCCGGGAAGGGACTGTTGCTCGCTGATGTTGAGAATTGACCGACGGCTGCTCCAGAACGTGGACTGGCCCCTGGTTGGCACTGCGCTCGCGATCACGGCGGTGGGGCTCTTGACCATCGGAAGCCTCTCGCCGTTTCGGTGGGGGAGCGGGATCGCCTTCCGACAGCTCATCTGGATCGTGGGGGGGCTCTGCCTCCTGACAATCGTGCTGAGCATCGACTACCGGAGCCTGGTTCGAATTGCGCCAGGCCTCTACGTGGTCGGCTTCGCTCTGCTCGCCTGGGTGTTTGTCCTCGGGCGCACCGTGTCCGGCGCGAGGCGATGGATCGCGCTCGGCCCGATCTCGTTCCAGCCTTCCGAGCTCGCAAAGCTCGTCACCATCCTCGCGCTCACGTGGGCGTTTACCTGGCGCCGGGAGCGGAGTCGAGGGAATCTGCTGGTCGCGCTTACGCTCCTCGCTCCGATGTTTGTCTTGATTGTCAGACAGCCTGACCTTGGGACCGCGTTGGTCCTCCTCCCAATGACCGCGGCAATACTCCTCGCTGCAGGGATTGCGGCTCGTCAGTTTGCGTTCCTGGCACTGACCGCGGTGGGGGCGCTCCCGTTGGCGTGGTTTCTGTTGAAGGACTATCAACGTGAGCGCCTGCTCGTCTACCTCGATCCGTTTCGAGATCCACTGGGAAGCGCGTATAACGTGATCCAAGCAAAAATCGCGATCGGCTCGGGCCAGCTCGTGGGCAAAGGCATCGAGGGGGCCACACAGAGCCGATTGGCATTTCTTCCTGAACGTCACACGGATTTCATTTTCGCCGTATTTGCCGAAGAGTGGGGGTTTTTGGGGTGTCTCCTCCTGATTGCGGGGTATCTCTTTCTGTTGCTCAGGGGATACGAGATCGCGGATCAGGCACGAGACCCTATCGGGCGGCTCTTGGCCCTGGGGGTGACGGTGCTTCTCGCCAGCCAGGTTCTTGTGAACCTGGGGATGGTGACCGGACTCCTGCCCATCGTAGGGATTCCGCTTCCGTTCTTCTCATACGGAGGCTCTTCGATGGTCATCTCCCTCATGGCGCTTGGCCTCCTCCTCTCCGTCAGGATGCGGCAATTCCTCTGAGGAGGGGTCGATGGGCAAACGGATGGTGGTCAATGTGGGGATCACCGAGACGCGAGTGGCCCTCACCGATAATGGTCTGCTCACTGAGCTGTATGTAGAACGGCGTCGCCAGCGCTCCATCGTCGGGAACATCTACAAAGGCCTCGTCACCAATGTGCTGCCCGGCATGCAGGCGGCCTTTGTCGACATCGGGCTCAACAAGGACGCCTTTCTTTACGGGGGCGACTATACGGAAAACCTCATCGAGTACGAGCGCCTGATGCTCGGCGAGTCGGAAGAGGGAGAGATCGAGGTCGATGAGGTGGAGCGGCCACGTGAGGCCAGAGTGCCGATTGAGGATCTGCTGCGCAAGGGGCAGGAGGTGCTCGTGCAGGTCGCGAAGGAGCCGCTCGGCACGAAAGGGGCGCGCGTCACTTCGTTCGTCTCGCTCCCCGGGCGCTCGCTGGTCTTCATGCCCCAGGCCCAGCACGTTGGCGTCTCCCGCCGCATCAGAGACGAGCAGGAGCGCCATCGTCTCCGGTCCCTCGTTAAGTCGATGCGCCCCCCGGCGGGCGGATTTATCATCCGCACGGTGGCGGAAGGGAAGGGGGAAGAGGAGTTCGCGTCTGACATCCAGTTTCTCGTGAGGCTCTGGTCACAGATCCAACGCCGGCATGAGCAGGCGTCCGCCCCCTCATGCTTGCACGAGGAGATGGACCTGATCTTCCGCGTGGTCCGTGACCTGTTCTCTCCGGAAGTGGAAGAGTTTCTGATCGATGACGAGGCGGCCTACCAAAAATGTGTCGAGTTCACGGCGTCGCTCGTCCCGTCCCTCTCGGATCGCGTGAAGCGCTATGAGTCGAGCCGCCCGATCCTCGAGGCCCTGGGGATCGAGAAAGAGATCGAGAAGGCGCTGCGCCGGCGGGTCTGGCTCAAGTCAGGGGGGACTATCGTGATCGACCAGACGGAGGCGCTGGTCTCCATCGACGTCAATACCGGAAAGTACGTCGGCAAGCGCGACTTCGAGCAGACGATCTTGAAGATCAACCTGGAAGCGGTCAACGAGATCGTGCGTCAGATCCGGCTGCGCGACTTGGGCGGGATCATCATCCTCGACTTTATCGACATGGAGCGGGAGGACCATAAGCAACAGGTCTCGCGCGCGCTCAAGAAAGCGCTGGCCGAGGACAAGGCGCGCACGAACGTGCTTGAGATCTCTCCGCTCGGGCTGGTCGAGATGACCCGGAAGCGCGTCCGTCAGACATTGCAGAGCCTCTTCTGCGCGCCATGCCCAATCTGTAAAGGGACAGGGGTCGTGAAATCTGAAAGCACCGTGGCCGCCGAGATCTTCAGAAAGGTTCAGGCCGCCGCGGCGACCGGTGGGCAGAAGGAGATCGTGGTCCGCGTCCACCCCCAGATGGCTCAGTCGCTGGAGTCTGAGGAGCGTGACGCGCTAGAGCTCTTGGAGCAGCGGACCGGCCGAAAGCTCACCATCCAGTCAGTGCTCTCTTTCGACCGCGAGGAATACGAGATCATCTCAAGATGAAGCTCGGGGGGGCTTTGCCTCCCTTTCGACGCTCCCTTTATTGCAGCACGGGCGACTGATTGCGGCGCGGGCACCCGGGCTTGGCCACGCCCGCGCCGGGTTAGTGCTGGCGAACTGATCCCACCGGTGTTATCCTTCGCGCCTGGAGGGTGCCGGGACATTCCCTTCAATGGCGATGGCACGGATCAGCCGCGAGCGGATCATCGGCCAGCTCAAGCTGGCGGCCAGAAAAGGTGATCGCACCGCGCTTCAACTGGCGTTGGGCGAAATGCGCACCCTGGCCTACAGCCCCAAATACTGGACTCGCTACCTTGCTCTGCTCTCCCACCCCATGGCCCGGCTTGTCGATCTCTTGGTGCTGAAGCAGGGCGACCTTATCCGCAAGCAGAAAGGCCTCACCAAACCGATTTCTCAATCTCTGCAGTCAGCCAGTCGAATCCGCCGGCGAGGATCGCCGAAGCCAGCAAGGCGACGGCGGACGCCGGTCGCTTCCCCGCTGCAACCTTCACTCTTCCCCGAGCTCGACCACGCCGCGTTGAGCCCTCGCACTCCCCGGAAGAAGCGGGCCGGCTAACTTCGCGCCTTTGGACTTGCTCCCGCTTGACAGAGATACGGTAGGGGGGTAGGGTATAGGCATGCTGACCCCTGAGACAAAGCGCGACGCGGCGGCCAGACTCCGTCGCATCGCTGGGCAGGTCCAAGGGATCCATCGGATGGTGGACGACGAGAAATACTGTGTGGACATTCTGCATCAGATCGCCGCGGTAGAGGGGGCGCTCGACCAGGTCTCGAAGCTCCTCCTCGGGCAGCACATCGAGTCGTGTATGGCCGACGCGTTCAAGTCGGGCTCGAAGAGCGAGCGGCAGCGGAAGATCGAAGAACTGCTCGATGTCTTCACCAGGTTTACGGGGAAATGAGCAACGAGCACGTGTTGGTTGATCCGCTTGAGCGTCTCACGGCTCCGGTGCGTGGCATGCACTGCGCGGCATGCGTTGGGAAAGTGGAGGGCGCGCTGAAGTCGGTCGCTGGGGTGAGTGAGGCTTCGGTCAATCTCGCGACCGAGCGTGCCACAGTCGCGTTCGATTCATCACGGGCTGACTTTGCCGCTCTAAAACACGCCGTGAAGGGAGCTGGGTACGAGCTGGTCGAGCCTGAGGCAGCGAAACAGACGGTCGATCGCGAGCGCGCAGAGCGCGAGCGGGAGCAGCGCGTGGCTCGGCGCAAATTCATCGTTGGGGCGATCCTCTCAACGCCGCTTCTGATCGGGGGGATGACGAACCTCTTCCCGTGGGCGCCGACATGGCTCAGGAACCCGTGGGTGCTGCTCCTGTTGGCGACGCCGGTCCAGTTCTGGGTCGGCTCCCAGTTCCACCTGGGCTTTCTCCGAGACCTTCGCTATCGGAGCGCGAGCATGTCCACGCTCGTCTCGATCGGAACGAACGCCGCATATTTCTTCAGCCTCGCAGTGACACTCTGGCCCCACCGGTTCATGCAGCTCGGCGCGATGACCTACTACGAGACCGGCGCTGTGGTCATTACGCTCGTGGTGCTCGGACGCTGGCTCGAGGCGCGAGCCCGCGGGCGGACCTCGGAGGCCATCCGGCGGTTGATGGGCCTCGCGCCCCGAACCGCGCGCGTGATCCGCGACGGCCAAGAGGCGGATCTCCCCACCGGGGAGGTCTTGGTCGATGACCTGATCCGTGTCAGGCCCGGTGAGCGCATCCCGGTGGATGGCGTCGTTGTCGAAGGCGGTTCAACCATCGACGAGTCGATGCTCACGGGCGAGAGTCTCCCGGTGGAGAAGGCGCCTGAGTCGAAAGTCTTTGCCGGCACGGTCAACCGAACCGGAAGCTTTCTCTTCCGAGCAACGCGGGTCGGCAGCGAGACAACGCTCGCGCGGATCATCCGCCTTGTCGAGGAAGCGCAGGGCTCGCGCGCGCCGATCCAGCGACTGGCTGATCGCGTGGCTGCGATCTTCGTGCCGATCGTCCTCGTCATCGCTGCGCTCACCTTCGCGACGTGGTATCTCGTGGGGCCCGAGCCGCGACTGCTCATGGCGCTCACTACAGCGGTCGCGGTGCTTGTGATCGCGTGTCCGTGCGCGATGGGACTGGCCACGCCGACCGCGATCATGGTCGGTACTGGTCGAGGCGCAGAGCATGGTGTGCTGATCAAGAGCGCGACCGCGCTTGAGCTGCTCCATCGCGTCCAGGTCATTGTCTTTGACAAGACCGGCACGCTGACACTGGGGCGCCCTGAACTGACCGATGTCGTGCCGGTCGCGGGGGTGTCAGAAAATGAATCACTGGCGCTCGCCGCCGCCGCGGAGCAGGGGTCCGAGCACCCGCTCGGCGAGGCAATTGTCCGTGCAGCCAAGGATCGCGGGCTCGCGTTGCCGCCGATCTCAGAGTTTGTGTCTGTCCCCGGGCAAGGAATCGACGCAGTGGCGCCGGACGGCCGCGTGCTTCTGGGAAACCGCACGATGATGGACAAGCGCGGGATCGACGCAAGCGCGCTTGCGGAGCGCGTGACAGCGCTCCAGGCCGAGGGAAAGACGGTCATGTCTCTGGCGTTCGCGGGCCGTTTCCTCGCGCTCATTGCAGCGGCCGATGTCCTCAAGCCGGAGACTCCTGGTGTCGTAGGCGAGCTCAAACGACTCGGAGTGAGCGTGGTGATGCTGACAGGCGACAACCGACGCACCGCGGAGGCGATCGCGCGGCAAGCCGGGATCGACCGCGTGCTTGCCGAGGTCCCCCCCGAGGCGAAGACCGACGAGGTGAAACGCCTGCGCGGGCACGGTCGGCTCGTGGCGATGGTCGGCGACGGGATCAATGACGCGCCAGCGCTCGCTCAGGCGGACGTAGGGATCGCAATGGGGTCAGGCACCGACGTGGCGATCGAGGCAGCGGACATCACGCTGATGCGGGGTGATCTTCGCGGCGTCGTGGCGGCGATCGAGCTCTCCCGACGCACTATTACGGTGATCAAGGAGAATCTCGGCTGGGCGTTCGGATATAACGTCGTGCTGATCCCTGTCGCCGCGGGCTTGCTCTACCCAATCTGGGGGATCCTCCTCTCGCCCATTCTCGCCGGCGCTGCGATGGCATTCTCATCAGTATCGGTGGTCACAAACAGTTTGAGACTCAAACGATGGAGGCCAAGAGAAGAATATGGCAGTTGATCCAGTCTGCAAGATGACCGTTGAGCCCGCGAAGGCCGCGGCGCAGTCCACCTACAAAGGACAGACCTACTACTTCTGCGCGGTCGGCTGCAAGCAGAAATTCGACAAAGAACCCGAGAAGTATCTGACCAAATGATCACGCCGGCGCTCCTCTGCGAGCGCGACCGGTACGTGCGCGTCATGGACGGCTGGGTGGACGCGAGCCACGAGGACGCGTTCACCCACACGGTTGCGCTGAGCGACGACGATCGGGGGATCGAGCTGTCAATCGTTGCGCTGCCGTCGCCGGCGTACCAGATCCGCGAGGCACGCTGCCGGCCGGTCACCGGCACTCTCGACCCGGCGGTCATTGCCGGCGTCCAGAAGCTTGCAGGGACGCAAATGGTCAGCGGGCTGGGCCGCCGCGTCGCCGAGCTGACGGGCAGAGGCGCGGGCGCCGGCCTCGTGCTCGACGCGATCATCGAGGTCGCGAGGCTCGCCCGGCAGGTCACGAAGCACCCGCGCGAGCGTGCCGAGCGCGCCGCCGGCAACGCGTGGGAATGCTGGCAGCTTGACATGACAGGCTGGATCGACCTGCCAAACTCCTGCTTCGCGTACAGCGACGCGGGCCGTGCCCTCTTCGCCACGCGGAGTGTCGCAACGCCGATGCAGCCAGACCTTTACAGCCCGCGCCCAGGCCAGCGGCGAGTCTTCGAGAGGAAGAAGGTCGCGCGACTGGAGCGCTTAGATAGCCGGCTCAGGCTCTTCCACTCCATGTACGACAACGTCCACGGCTTCGAGATCACCTACGAGATCGACCTCGCGACCGGACAGATCGTGCGCGCCGACCACGCCACCCCGCGGCTCCCGTACATGGGCATCTGCACCGAGCCGCAGCGGAAGATCCAAGCGCTCCTCGGCGAGACAGCCGACGAGGGGCTGCGCAAGCGCATCCAGACCCACCTCGGGGGCGAGACCGGCTGCGCCCAACTCTACGACCTCACCGCCGACCTCCTGAAGCTCCTCCGGGAAGGCGAGTCTCCAAGACCTTCTCGGGGGTGAACCCCACTAACCCGATGCTCTCGGGGGATTGACCCGCGAATGCCTCCCTGGGAGCAAGCCCCACCAGCTCGCTCTGCTTGAACAGACGACCCGCCGCTCAGCCCTGCGCGTTCGGGGCGATCGCCGCGGTTAGCTCGTCCAAGGTTTCCGGGAAAAGGTTTCGAGCCGCGTGGGATTCAGCGGGGAACGCGTGACTCAGGAAGCCATCGAGAAGCCACCCGCGAAACTCAGGGTCCGCTATCTTCCGGCCCATCACTTCGGCAATAGGGCGAGCGTCAACTACTTGGACCAGTTTTTCGAAGGCGGCGACCGAGCACGTCGAGTAGGACATCTCGTTGAGCCATTCGCGCGGAAGGTCGGCCTCCTCAAGACGGACGGCCACACGCTGGTCGAGGACGGTGTGGATCCTCGGCCCGAACGAAAACCACTCTTCGAGGGTCAACACGAGGGGATAGACTGGCTTGCCAGGCCGATAGGGCACGTGCGGATAATGACCGCTCCGATAGTCAGCGATCGTCTTGTAGAGCTGGACGATAAACGTCGCAAGCTTGTCGAGTTCGCTCTCCAGCGCCTCAGTGGAGCGGATCTCCGTCTTGGCGCGTAGCTGCAGGCGCTTGGTCTTGCTCTCAACAAAGAGGAGGCCGCTGTCGTCCTCGAGGATCCAGTCCACGCTGTCTTTCCGATCCTTGCCGATCCGGTATTCGACTTCGGGATAGAACTGGAGACGGCTCGTTCGGTTTGCTCGTTCGATGACGTCGCCCACGTAACGCTGAAAGGCCTCCCCGTAGGCATTGGCAAAGCTAGGCTGATTCAGCAGCTCGTAATAGACGCCCTCGGTAAACCGCCAGAAGAGAAAGGTGGGGATCGGGGCGACGAGGGCGAGTCGCCCGCGAAGCTCTACGCCGACGATCGGGTGGACACGCAGAGGGTTGAAAACGTAGGGATAGTTATCGTTAAGCTCCTGCGCCGCCGCCGTCCTTGCTCGCAGCTGTTCGAGGTCGAGGGCGAAGTGCTTGAGGAAACGGTCGAAATGATCTCGGGTGAGCCCTGGAATCTCAATCGTCGGTGGATAGTAGAGCGCGAACTGGTCCAGATAGAGGCCGGCGAACGCCAGGCCAAGAAGGTAGAGTTCCCGGGCGGTGAGGCCAGTCGCGCCGTGCAGGACAGCATCGAGGTCAGGGTAGCTGAAGATTCGATAGTAGCGGCTGAGCCAGGTCGCGTTCGGCGGTCGCTGCCACGGAAACTCGCGGTGCGCAATTCGGTGCAACTCTAAGAGAATACTGCCCTGCGGGTATAGGCTCACGATCTCGTTTTCCAAATCCTTGAGCTTATTGACCGCGCCGGCGAAGTAGGACCAGCGCCGGAGGGTGTAGCGTGGGTCGGGTGGCCCCAAAGGGCTCGCGTGGATCAGAAGCTCGCGCGCGAGCACATCGAGTTCCCACTCAAAAACCTTCTTGTCGACGTTCGAGCGTGCCTGCAGGAACCAGTCCGGGACCTCGATGTCGGGTGGGAAGAGTGCCCCGAATTGGAAATGCTGGACGTAGGCACGGATGACTCCGAGGGATTCGATGAGGCCCACTTTTCGCAGATAATTGCGAAGGGGTTTGTACGTGTCGAAGATATCGGTCATGGCAGGCTGACTACCCACAGGTTAGCGCGAAACCACTGTGAGGGGATAGCTGACCCCAACGCTCGTGCGAGTCCAGGGGACGGACCCGTCACGCGCAGGCGTCCGCCTTCATCCCTTCTCAGCTTCAGGTTTCTCCTTGACAGCTTCCTCATTCGCCCCCTGTTTCCTCCGCTCTTGCACCTCGCAACGGCAGGCGGCTGATCGGGTTGGCGCCCGGCAGCGGACGCCCAGGCGGTTAGGCGATGATGCGCATTCACGCGAGGGATTTCAATTGTTAAAGCCAAGGCCCTGGCACTGAATGGAGCACTTGTGTTGGGGGCGAGAGCGAAGTAAGATTCGTTGACGACGAGAAAAGGAGTACGAGTGAATGAGCGAAGCGCGTGAGAGCATGAGTGTGGAGTATCCGGTGGACGTCCGGCTGACGCTCCGCGAAAGCAAGGAAGAGTTCGCCAAAGAACTGAAAATGCTGGCGGCGGTGAAGCTCTACGAGCTGGGGAGGATCTCTTCCGGGAAAGCGGCGGCGCTGGCCGGCATAGACCGGGTGAGCTTCTTGCTCGGTCTGGGGCGCTACCGCGTGTCTGTGTTCAACTACACGCCTGAAGAACTGGAACGCGAGGTAGCTGAGGCGAAGACTCTTGCCGGGTGATGGCCGCCGTTGCCGATACGAGCCCGCTCATCCTGCTGGCTAAGATAAATCGGCTGACTCTTCTCCTCGAACTCTACCATGAAGTGTTCGTCCCGCCTGCTGTGGCGATGGAACTTCAGGCAAAACCCGATGCGATATCGCCGGAGCTCGATCGGTTCATAAGATCGCTCATAATAGGAAGCGGAGTCAGTCAAACACATCGCTTTGAATACTACTCATGCGTTTGGCGCCAAATGGTGTGGCAAGCTTGACATGATAGCCAAGATTTAGTAGCGTAAGCCTCGCTCCAATCCTATGCGGATGGATCCCTGAACCCGTCTCGACGGAAGCAATTGGAGGCGGAGCGTGAGATCGGATAAGCGAGAGCCGACTATTGAAGCCAAGAAAACATACAACGTTGTGTCACTCTTTTCTGGGGCTATGGGCCTGGATCTTGGGCTGGAGAGTACCGGCCGCTTCCGGGTAGTCGCTTGTGTCGAGATAGAACCCGATTTCTGCGAGACGATACGTTCAAATCATCGCGCTGGCTTGCTTCATCCTGGTCTTAAGATTTTTCAGCGCGACATAGCTACTTTAGATCCTACCGAGCTACTTGCTGCAATTGGCCTGAGGCCTGGCGAGGTGGATCTAGTCGTTGGCGGGCCTCCGTGCCAGTCCTTTAGTACGGCGGGAAAGCGGCGCACGACACAAGATCCACGTGGAACGCTACTCTGGCAGTTTTTGCGCTTTGTAGAAGCTCTAAGACCTAAATTCTTCCTGATGGAAAATGTCCGTGGTTTGCTCTCTGCAGCGCTAAGGCACCGGCCTATCGCGCAACGTCCGGAGAAAGGTGGGCGGCCTTTGCAACAAGATGAGCTACCCGGATCTGTGGTCCGCATGTTCGCCGAGGATCTCCAAAGGATCCCTGGCACGGCTTATCACATGGACTGTTTTGAGGTGAATGCCGTGAATTACGGCGCACCGCAGCTTCGCGAACGGGCCATCTTCATTGGCAACAGATATAACGCGGCCGTTGACTTCCCCAAACCGACTCACGGGCCCCACCACAACGAACGTCAAGAACTAGACCTTTTCGATAACGGAACTAGGGGTCTGTTGCCCTGGAGGATTTTAAGAGACGCCATCGGGGACCTGAAAGAGACGGACCCAGTCATCATGGACTTCAGTCCCCGTAAAAAGAATTATCTAGCAATGGTCCCTCCTGGTTCAAACTGGCGCAGCCTTCCTCTAGAATTGCAGAAGGAATCTCTAGGAAAAGCGTGGTTTGCAAAAGGAGGTCGTTCCGGTTGGTGGCGACGGTTGAGCTTGGATCTCCCTTGCCCGACGCTTGTAACGATGCCTAATCACGCGGGAACTGCTCTTTGCCATCCGACCGAAGTGCGCGCCCTTACGCTTCGCGAGTATGCCCGTATACAAGAGTTCCCTGACAGCTGGGAGTTTTGCGGCTCGCCAGCCGCTCAATATGCACAAGTTGGTAACGCGGTACCTGTCCGCTTAGGACGAGTTGCAGGAGAGCCTATCGCTCACCACCTCGATTCGCTTGCCAAGCGACACTGGAGACCTTACTCAGATAGGCCTTCGACCTACCGGGTCGTATATGTCCAATCTCATGTAAGAACAAGACAGTGGTTTAAGAACGGTCGTACTTTCATTTGGCAGGACGGCACGGAAAACGCGCACGCACTTTATTCCGCTCCAAAGATCCTTCAGAAGGTCAGAAGTTTAGGTCAATAGGGGGCGCGATGCCCGAAAACAAGGATCCTTTTTACGCCTTGCTTCGGCGTCGGCGCCACACATTTCGGCAGGACGACGTCGTAGAGTTTTTCCGTAGAGTAAGCCGCAAACGCGTGGAATCCATGGCGGTCACCATGTCTAAGTATCTGAGCGAGAATCTTCCCGCGGCGTTCAAAGGAAGAGAAACGTTGCCGGATTATCGAGCTAATCCCTACGTCCTCATGACTTCGGCAAGTGTGATGAAGCTAAACAAGCCGCTCGATTATGCCAGGTTCCTTTTCAATAACAAGCTTTATATGGCGCTTGAAACTTCCTTCGGGAAGTCCTTTGGAATTGTCCTCTCACACTATCCGACTAAGTCGCGGTTGAAGTGGGAGGATCCCCCAGAAAAACGCGCCGAGCACAAGGCCCTAGCGGGCCGGACACGTGAGCAGAAAGCAAGACTCCGTACTGAGTCGGTTTGGCGGGAAATCGACAAATCAGTCGTGGTGGGGAATAGACGTTATCTGACCAGCATCAAAAGCGGGCCCAACACTATAAATGATTCAACGGCCCAAGCAATGGCAAGCGCGATCATTGCGAATCACAGAAGATGGGCAGACCAAACGCGTGTGACCTACCCAAACGTTTCAGGACTTGATGTTGTCATTGGCCTGACATACGGTACTGATCGAACAACAAACAACAAAGAAAACCAAATACTGGTTAAACTCCTAGAGCGTGGTTTTGAAGAGGAAGATCATGCAAAAAAGCCTGGGGTGCTCATTGACGGGGCCACACAGTCCACTCGAGTTTACAGAAAGATAGGAGCAGAGTTTTGGGCCTTTGTTGGCGATCCCGGCGACCCAACTTCGGCAAGTTTCGTTTTCTTGGAAATCCTTCTTGCCCTTGCAAAGGCGCTATCGACAGGTATAAAAACAGCGCAGCTGGAAGATCGCATTAACACTAAAATCCAAGAACTTCGCAACGCGCTAGCGTCCCTCCAATTCCAAAGAAACAGTCTCCCAGGATGGCTGAGGGAAGATTTCAGTGAAGAAGAACTGTTCTGGTTTGCGACTGCGATGACTGCCTTCTATGATGAGGGTGTCTGACTGAAATGGAAAAGTTCCTACAAAAATGCTTGCCTGGCGGCGGGTTCTCTGGAGTCTCGGAACCACGTGCACGGACAATGGCCGCCGTGAAAGGTCGCGACAACAAGACGACTGAACGTCGACTCAGGCTAGCTCTGGTGCGCTCGGGAATATCGGGATGGGAGGTCAATCCTCACGACATGTTAGGACACCCTGATCTAGCCTTTAGAAAATCGGGGCTGGTCGTGTTTGTAGATGGGTGTTTTTGGCACGGCTGCCCCCGATGTGGCCACTACCCATATACTCGTAGGCGTTTCTGGAAGGCCAAGGTCGTCAGGAACAAATGGCGTGACAGACGCAACACACGAAATCTTCGTCGGAGAGGGTTGCGTGTCCTTCGCATTTGGGAGCATCAGCTCGCGACCGAAAGTGACAGAGCGGCCGTCATCGCCAAAGTCCGACAGTTACTCACGAGCCTGCCAGCGGCGGGAGAAGAGGCGGCAGACGCGGCTCCTCCTGATGGCTCTACGCGCCGGGGCGAGAATCGAGCAGCCCAAGGCCCGAGGGATGAGCCGACCGGAGGCGTACACCGTCGTACGTTGAGGATCGGATAGCTCTGGGGTAGCTCTGGGGTCAGACCTGCACATCTTGACTGTCTATCAGGCTGCGGATCTGAAATTCGGTGAAATTTGGGGTCTGTTCGGTGAAATTTGGGGTCTGGCTTGAGTGTTGACTTGTTTGCTTGGCCATCGATCCCTTGAACGGCCTCACCCAATTCGGATACGATCCCAACGGTAACCTCCTCAGCGTGACCGATACCTGGGAAAGCGCGACGACCTTCACTTAGCCGGGGAGCCGCGGGCAATTTCAACAGCATGCGTCGTGGACGGAGCAAGAAGTGCGTCGCGCGCGGTGACCTATGTGCGCTTGAAAGGAGAATGTTTGTGTCAACGGCGTTCATGCAGTGCTTCTCGCGTCAAGTGAGGCGCACCGGCAGGGATGGGGTTGTGTTGCATGCGCTCCACCACTCTCCGTAAGATTTGTTTCTGCTCCTCAGGTTCCTTCACTCCAGGGGGAAGCATAAAGGGGCCTTGAATAATTAACTCTACCTCCGAACCCTCAGGTACGTCACAAGGCTCTCGGGGGAAAATATCCCTCGCTGATAAACCGCCTTTAGTCTCCGGGATATTTCGATTCCTCCTTTTCCTGCATTTGAAACGCGAAGGGATTCAAGAAAGACCTGATGATTAATAGATATCGAACTCTATCACCATATCAGCCGGACGCCATCATTGTAGCATGTTCAGAACCGTCGAAAACGGTGTTGCTCTGCCGATTTCTGGAGAAGTGCTTTGCCAATTCGGAACTCAATGCGGTCATGATCAGTCTGTCCTGCTAGAGGTAACTCTCTAGCAGTTGTGGGGGTGGAAGGTCGGGGAGACCGAGAGAGGCGGGATCGGCGGCGCCGAGAGCTTCCCTTGGCGCCAGCCCCACCAGTTCGCTCCGCTTCACGCTGATCCTGTACCGGGCCGCCTCCTGTCGGACAGCCTCGAACGCGTCCTTGAGCGACGTGCGGCGGTAGTCCGTGAGATTCATCGAGACCTGGACGCATCCATGGCGCTCCAGCCGAAACCCCATGGCTTGAACACCGGGCAGCCCTCCGCTTGATTCCCTCACCGCCCGCGCGATCGACTTCGCGGCGTCGAGATCGTTTGAATCAAGCCAGACGTTGAATGCCACGAGGATGTCGCGGGCGCCGATCGCCATCGCGCCTGTGCGCTCGTTGAAACGGTGAGGCCCGGCATCGGGTAGCCAGGTCGGGTCACCAAGCCGTGAGGAAAGCGCTTCGTATCCGCCGCGCCTCAACGAGACAAGCTCTCTCCGCTCGGGTCGAAGCGCTGCGGCTCCGTAAAAGTAGACCGGGAGCTGGAATCGTTCACCGATCTGCTGCCCAACGCGGCGCGCGATCGCAGCCGCCTCTTGAATCGACACTCCGCGGAGCGGGACAAGCGGAACGGCATCAACCGCCCCCAATCGAGGGTGCACACCGTGATGTGTGCGCATATCAATGAGTGAGAGTGCGGTCTCGGCCAGCGCCAGCACCCCGGCCTCGACAGCCTCCGGCGCTCCCAGAAGAGTGAAGACCGTTCGGTGATGATCAGGGTCGGAGTGGATATCGGCGAGACGCACGCCGTGCGTTCGACGAACCGCGTCGGCGATGGCCTCGATGACCCGTCGATCTCTCCCCTCGCTGACGTTCGGTACGCACTCGAGTAGGGATTTCTTCATTACGCGCCCATGAGTTGGTGAAACAGACTGGATTCTCGCTTATAGGAGCCTTCGGTGTGAAATGAGTCAGCCAACTTGAGCTGCTCGTAATCGAGATGATGGCAGAGCTCGTGGAGAACCGTCCGAAGGAACGTCTTAAACGCCACCACCTTCCGGTGACGGGCCGTCCTCATCCAGACCGTGATTGTCGCCGGCCGGCCTCGCCCTCTCCTCGTGTAGAGGCCGTGAAGCTCACCCCAGCTTCGTGACGGCCTCACAGCGAGCACTTCCACCCGAATTCGGGGAACACCCAGTGCGGTGGTGAGCTGATCGAGCAGCGCGTGCGTGGCGCCTTGGACCCGGGAGGGCGCCTCGCTCGCAAGCGCCCCTTGAAGTGCGCTCACCAAGTGCTGGAAGCGTGAGGCGCCGGGGAGCAGAATGGCCGTGACACTGTCACTCTCGAGATAGATCTGCTGTTGGGCGCGCGAGAGACGGTTGAAGTAGGCGAATGCCAAAGTTCAGTCCCTGGAAGTGGATTTGTGCGCTAATTCGAGGGCGAGGTGAGCAGCGGCGTGACTAGGGGACTCGCTTGGCAAAACAGGGACGACTTTGAGGCCTGACCGTCGCGCTGCTCGATAAACACCGGCGCGGAACTTCGAGTTCTCCATCAGACTGCCCGCCCAACTGAGCCGTATCGGTCCCTTTACCCGAAGCGTCGAAGCAAGCTCGACAACGAGATCTGCGAGGTGGCGCTGAGCAGCGCTCACGATCGCTCGAGCGTTCCAGGTACCCTTGGCCGCACGCTTCACGACACGGGGTGCCAACGCCGCGATGCGCGCCACAGCGTTTGGGGAATTTAGGATCTCACGAGCCGGAGCGAAATCTTCGCCTTGTGTCACAGCCCTCAAATACTCCCGCCCGATCCAGAACGCTGATCCTTCGTCCCCAAGCAAAGGGCCCATACCTCCGCGGCGGACCCACTGACCGTTTGCCGTTCGTCCCAGCGCAATCGAGCCTGTGCCGGCGAGGAGAAGAATCCCAGGCTGAGTGCCCAGCGCTCCACGGTACGCGGCTTCGACGTCAGAGATCACCTGGACTGAGCGGGCAAGACCGCTGAGCCGTCTCGCCAGGCGCCCCCGTTCTCGTCGTGTCCAAATCCCTCGAGACGCGAGAACGAGCGACTCCACATCTCGCGGACTTACTCTCCATCGTCGCCAGATTGAACGCACAGTTATTGGAAGCTCGGCGAGTGGGACTGCTGGCGCCCTCAACGACCGGAACACGCGACCGTTGTCTTGCAGGGCCAGCACTCTGAGCCAGGTTCCGCCGAGGTCCACGCCGACTGCGAGCGGCTTTTTCATCTGAATAGTCACCTTGGCATTATATGATGCCCTCGATGCTCTCTCATTGGTTTCCCGGCGGAAGCTCGCTGACCTGGTCGGATTATAGTGTCTTGGCGCTCTGCCTCGGGCTGCTCCTCGCCATCGGATTCAGGCTTGCGCGGGAACAGCGAGACACCGTTGATTTCTTTCTCGCCCGCCGTAGCGTCCCCTGGTGGGCGGCCTGCCTCTCCTTCCTGGCCACAGAGATCAGCGCGGTCACGATCATCTCAGTCCCGGCCACCGCCTACAGCGAGAACTGGGAGTACGGCCAGTTCTTCGTCGGCTCCTCGCTCGCCAAGTTCGCGGTCGCGTTCCTCTTCATCCCGGCCTTTTACCGCTACGACTGCACGACGATCTACGAGTTTTTGCTCCACCGATTCGGCCAGGCCACTCAAGTGACGGGATCGATCTTCTTCTTCATCACGCGACTCCTCGGCTCAGGGGTGAGACTCATGGCCGCGTCGCTGGCGGTCTCGATCCTGATTGGCTGGCACATCGTGCCGACGATTCTCCTCTTCACACTCGTGAGCAGCGTCTATATGGCGCTCGGCGGGGTGAAGGCGATCGTCTGGACCAACGTGGTGCAGGCGCTCACGTTTCTTGTCGCGGGGGCCGCGACGATCGTCTTTCTCGGCAGCCAGCTCCCCGATGGCTTCTGGAGCGTGTTCGAAGTTGCGGGGGCTGCTGGCAAGCTAAACCTGATCAACTGGGGCCCGGCTCCCGGTGACCCTGACTTCTGGACTCGCGTGCTC
>DATEAO010000402.1:0-4081 GCA_035288345.1 Candidatus Methylomirabilota bacterium
AGTCACATCGTTCAGGCCGGCCTCCACACCGCGATTTCCACTGTCGCGACCCATAAGAACCTGCATTCCGAAGGGATGCAGACCCTCTTTCGATTCGCTCGGGAGAACCGATATCGCATCGACGTGCAGGTGGCGCAACCGGTCGGCATGTGGGAAGGCCGCATGGACCTGCTCATCGACCAGGAGGACGCGGCCTACCTGCGCGCCCTCCGGGACCCCTCGCAGACGAACCTCAACGGGCAGGTTCTCGTGAACCGGGACCTCTACCCCACGTTATGCCGGGAGGGATGCCCCGCGGTCAAAGAGTTCCTGTCCATCACAACGAAAGGGGAAGTGCTCCCCTGCACGTTCATCCAGATCTCGCTCGGCAATATCCGGAACCGCAGCCTGAAAGAAATGCGCGCCGCCGCGCTGCGCAACGAGTATTTCGCCCTCTATAACCCGACGTGCCTATCCGGCGAAGACCGGGGGTTCATCGACCGGTATCTCGCGCGCGTCTGGGGTCAGGACAAGCCAGGAGACGGAACGCGGATTTTCGCCGGCGACCGGCCAACACAGGCTTCGTCGCCGCCGAATGAAGATGCCGACCGCCGGACGGTTTCGTCACGGTAGGATGCCGACAAACAGGCTCAGCTCTCGGACGTCGAACCAGTCTCCCGCGCTGACTTTGGTCAATCCGAGAGAAAAGCGGTCGCTGGAAGAAGGATAGCGAATCTTTTCCGCCCGTACGATGAGCGTGGTCCACTCCCCAGCCGAACGGGAACGTGTACTATAGTCTTCGGTTGTGCCGTCCCCTGCAACCACATCGTGCAGGGTTAATCGTGGCCGGCTTTTGCTATGGGCACGAACCTGTCCGCGCACTGAAGCCGGGACGCCATGCAACGTTGTGAGAGCGTCCTGGCCATTAATAGAGAGGTACGGCTGAGGTTGGGTCGCTTGAACGCGAACAAACGGCCCGCTCTCATCCCGCATGTGCGTGATCGTATACCCGGCAACTCCAGAACTGACCCAGAACCCAGGAATTGGCTCCTTTTCGCTGTCGATCTGAAAGTTGCTGTTCGGATTAACCGGACGCATTGGCGAGGCATCGACGACCCATCGACCGTTGTCATAAACCGCTTCGAAGCCGGTAAAAGCTCGGCTCGTGCTCTCCCACATGCCGACGTTCGAAACAAGTATCTTCTGACCTTTCTGACCAACCAGGCGAACCATTCCTCCGTATTTTTCCAGGCGCAGGAGTTGACCGCTACTGCCGCTCAGGACCACATCCCCTTCCGCTAACACTAAGTCTGCTGTATCAATCTCGGTCCCTAGCGTTATCTCGCGTCGCGGCGGCACATAGATTGCGCGAAGCCCTTTACTGTCTGCGAGCGTTTCCTCAGCTACCGTGACTGGGAGCAAAGATCGTAACTTCGAGCGGACGTCCTCATCCAAATACACCATCGTACCGACCTCGACCAGCAGCCAGATGAGCAGACCTCCAGCGACTGCCATCGGACGGGGTGCCAGCTTAGGCATCCATCGGACGATCGCACCGCCAGACCCAGACAGGGTGAGGAGAAACAGAGAGATCACAGCATTGCCCAGCGAGACCAAGACCCACCCACGCAGATACGGTGGCTCGTAGCGAAAGGATACGCGATGGGAGCCAGCCTCCACAGGGACACCCCGCACGATCGAGTTCACTCGGTAAAGCGGCCGCCGTTTCCCGTCGACGTATGCGACCCACCCGGGATAGAAGCTGTCCGTTAACACGACCATGGCGGGTGCGTCGAGATCCGTTTCGAGCTCCACGACGCTGTCAGAATAACGCGCTATTGGGAGGGGAATGAAGCGAGGCGCCCAAGGCCTCACAAGCCATTCAGGAAGCAATTGGGTTCCTTGCTCCACAACTAGCCGCTCTCGAAAATTGAAGTCCGGTGCAAGGATCGCCTTGCGGGCCGTTTTCACGTCTCTTACTGCTTCGACAGCGTTCAGGGCGAAGGCACGGGGGAACGCACGTCGGTCTGCGTAGATGTGAACTGTCCCCTCCTGATAGACAGTCTCGATGCCTTCTGCGGCAAGCTCGTTTAACGCCCCTGTCGGCGCATCAACGAGGTACTTTACCCCAATGAAGTTGTAGTACTTCCGCCGTGCCAGATAGTCTGTCCACGATGGGTAACTGGGACCGGCCTCCACCCCGGGCCACGCAACGGGTACCGTATAGCGGAGTGGCTTATCCACGAGCGCTTCAAAGATGTAGCGCGCCGTAGTCTCCACCTGCACCGGTGTCAGGCTGGCGAGCTCTCCGATACCAAACCCGGTCGCGACGTTGGGGATCATCACTGCCTGCGCCCCGAGCACCCTTCCGTTTGTCGACGACTCGCCGAGGCGTTCTTTCAAGAACTGGATATACCGTGGCGGGTTTGCAAAAGGATCCCATATCGGGGACAGACGATGAGGCGCAAAGCCGACGATCAGACCGGCGCAAAGCGCCAACGCGGGAATACCGCCGAGCAGAAAACGCTCCATGCGCAGCACAACGAGGATCGACGCCGCCGCGTAACCCGCGAGAACCCACAAACGCAGCATCTCGTCTTCAAGCCCGAGCCCATAGCGAACGAAGAATGTCACCTCAGCAAGAAGGCAAAACAGCAGGGCCACTTGTGCTCGCGATGCGCCGATCCTGCCGCGAATGAAAGCCACCAGCACGACGTTCATGCAGCCCAACACCACGATGAAGGGGAGAGCAGTGAGCCAGATCGAAGCGATCATGTACGTCCGGTCCACCTGTGCCGGCACATTAAACAAATGGGGAAGAACGAGCCGCAATGCGGCAAGGCTAGCTACAAAGATGATCCCGTTGACGGCGACAAGTTCCCAACGCCGTGTCGTCCGCACTCCGGTCAACGTCCAGGCCACAACTGCAGATATCGCAAAAGAGAGAAGGGGGCTGACGTATCGCGGGAAGTTCACGCGGCTTACCTCGGGCCGAGACCACAACGAGGCGATTCCAGTCGTGCCACTCACGACAATCATGATAATGATCGCAACGAGCACGAACATCGCTGCCATAGCGGATTCCGGTCGCTCGATCGGCCGCAGCGCTGAAGACAGACATCTGACGAGCCCGAGGCTCAGAAGGAAGAGGCCGAACGCACCGAGCAGCAGCGGGAACCCTTCCCAGTTCAGTCGATCCGGAAACACTCGGACGTCCCACGGCGACATGAGCTGTCCCATGAGGAACGGCCACATCGGGGTCGTGAAGTTCAGGACCAGGGTGCCGGCGCGCTCGTAGGCCCCAGGAGAATGCAGCGTATAACCGTGTTCAACAGCTTCCCAGAACAGGCGCAGCTGGACTCCGGCGATTCCCAAGCCCAGAGCAGCGCTTAGCACGAAAGCACCCACGGATCGAACTCCCCCTTTCACGCTCTTCGACATGACGGCAAGGGCCACGAGGTACAGCAGGCCACCAGCCACGCTCAGGAACGCGATCTGCGGCTGTCCTGCAAGGAACATCAATCCCACGACAATGCTCGTCAATCCACACGCCTGCAAAGTGGACGACCGCTCGTCAGAGAGCTTTAGGATTCCAAAAAACAGCCATGGGACCAGAAAGGCGCCGTTGACGAACGCTGGAACCGTGTATAGCCAGACGAAGTAAGCCGAGAACTGGTACGCGATCGCCCCGATAAGGGCCGCGAGGTCGTCACCAACGAGCCTCCGCATGACCAGATAGCTTCCGATTGCCGCCATGATCATTTTCCCCATAAGGAATAGCGTCCACAGCGTCGGTCCGGCGAACATCTCGATCCACTCCAAAGGAAAAAACACCTGATTCTGGTACTGCCCCGCGAGCGGAACACCCAGAGAGGAGTATGAGTTCCACAACGGAAGCCGACCTTGCCTGAGCTGAGTCGCTTCGAGCACTCGCGAGGGCCAGTCCAGGTGGGGGAAACTGAAATTGTCCATCGCAGCCAGCCACCGAGGCGCTCTTTCGCTTGGGGTAAACGGAGTGATCGGATGCGGCGACCAGGAGAGGCCGAGGAGCAGCGGGATGCCAAATGTAGTGATTGCGAGCCACACGAACACTGAACCGACA
>DATEAO010000403.1:0-12096 GCA_035288345.1 Candidatus Methylomirabilota bacterium
AGGAGAAGCTGGAGGGTGCGAGCCAGGCCGATCCGATGAGGAAAGTGGAGCGCCGCGGTCGGAGGGAAGACACCGAGCTTGACCTCCGGCTGTCCGAACGTCGCGCTCTCGCTCGCGATCACCAGATCGGCGAAGCAGGCAAGCTCGCACCCTCCGCCCAGCGCCGGGCCTTGGACCGCAGAGATCACCGGGCACGGGAAAGACCTGAGCAAACGAAACGTCTCGTGGAAGACTGAGAGCATCCGCCCCGCCTTGTCCGGGAGATGGTCCTCCACCGCCACTCCTGCAGAGAACGCTTTCCCTTCTGCGGCGAGCAGGAGCGCCCTCAACGGCTCATCATGATGAAGCTGGCGAAGGACCCGATTCAGCTCCCCCAGCATCTCGATGGTGAAGATATTGAGCGGCGGCCGCTTGAGGACGACGCGGGCCACCACCCCATCGCTTTCAACGCCGAGGAACTGAGCTACTGCTTCCATGACGGCCTCCCTCCAGATGTCAGCTCACGGATGTCGGATCACGGATCTCGGATGTCGGATTTCCCGAGTTCGGCGATCTGAGATCTGACATCGGACGTCTTGCGCCATGTTGAGATGCGAGCATCACAAGGCCCGAGGGAGGAGGGACCCGGAGGCGTACGCGGTTGTACGTTGAGGAGTCCCGACGACCGAGAACGCAGTGAGGCGACGCATATCGACATGGCGCTAGAGCTTGAAGAGTTGGATCGCATTGTCACGCAGCAGCTTTCGCTTCGCGTCAGGCTTGAGCCCGATCTGATCGACCTGATCGAGGCTCTCCTTCCACGGCAGGCCGTTGGTCCCCCAGACCGCGCGGTCCTGGCCCATGCGGCTCCCGATGAAGTTGATCGCCTCGGGCTTGAGGTACTTCGGCATCCAGGCGTCAATCCCGAACCAGACGTTGTCCCACTTGTAGCAGACGCTCAGCAGCTCCTCGACCCACGGCCATCCGGTGTGAGCGCCGAGGATGCGGAGCGTCGGGAAGTCCGCGGCCACGTAGTCGAGATAGATCGGGCGGCCATGCTCGCTCGGCATCGCCTCCAGCACGTGCCCCGCCTGAACTGATACTGCAACATCAAGCTCAACGCACTTGGCGTAAAGCGGGTACATCTTCTTGTCGTGGAGCGGAATGTCGAAGCCGTAGATGTGGACGTAGACGCCCTTGAAGCCGTGCTTCGTCACGGCCTTCTCGATCTCGGCGAGGCTTTCCTTGATCCGAAACGGGTTGTATCCTGCGAGCCCGACAAACCGGTTCGGGTACTTCTCGGTGTACTGGAGGACCTCCTCGAGCTGGGTGTCCATGTACATCCACTTGTTCCAGTACGACCACATCTTGGTCTGGGTGATGAAGACCTTCTCGACGCCGGCCTCATCCATCTTGGCGATCATCGCCGGGATCGATTCGAACTGAGGCAGGCTGCCGATCGCCCGCTCCATCCTGCAGATCAGCTCGCCCTTCTTGGCATCGGTCCACTTGGCGATGAACTCCGGCGTCGCCACGTAGTACATGATGTCGATAGCCTTCACGTCATTCGCCATAACCCGTTCCTCCTCCTGTGCGATTCAATACCTCCGCGCGCCGAGAACCAATTCGGGGTCCGGGGACCGGCGCCAGGGGCTCGCATTGATTTCGGATCACGAACCCCGGACCCCGAGCCCCGATTCCCGAATTATCCCGCCATCGTCAGGCCGCCGCTGACTGAAAGCACCTGCCCGGTGACGTAATCGGCCATCGGCGAGGCAAAAAACACTACGGCCTTCGCAATATCCTCGGGCTGCCCTGTCCGTCTGAGCGGAATCGACTTCGTGATCGCGTCAATGACCTTCGGCATCGCCTCGCGGCTCTCATCAAGGAGCGTCGTCTCCGTCAGGCCAGGGCAGACAACATTCACCGTGATCTGGTGGCGCGCCACTTCCCGGGCGAGCGACTTCGAGAACGCGATCACCGCGCCCTTGGTGCCGGCGTAGACCGCTTCACCCGTGGACCCGACGCGCCCCGCGTCGGAGGCGATGTTGACGACCTTCCCTCCGCCGTGAGCCACCATGTGCGGGATGGTGGCCTTGCAGGTGTAGAGCAGGGCCTTGTAGTTGATCGCGATGACTCTGTCCCAGGTCTCCTCCTCGCTCTCCAGAAACGGCTGCACCTTGTCCCATCCCGCGTTGTTCACGAGGATGTCGATCTGACCGAACTGCCCGAGGACGGTGTCGACCATCCGGTTGACCTCAGCGCGCTTCGTGAGATCCACCTGGATCGCGAGCGCTTTCACCCCTTGAGCCTTGATCTCTTTCTCCACTGACTCGGCATTCTCGCGGATGATGTCTGCCACCGCGACTTGGGCGCCTTCTTGGGCCAGCGCGAGCGCGATGCCCCGGCCAATCCCGCGACCGGCGCCGGTAACGATTGCGGCCTTCCCCTGAAGCTTCATGTCTGTCTCCTTAATTGCTTCCCACCGCTTCGGCTTGCTTGTGGGTGACGGGAATGATCCAATCGCGCTCTTTGAAGATCCCTTCCAAGATCAACTCATCGTCGGGTGAAGGGAGCACTTCTGCGAGATGGCGCGCGTACTCTGCCTCGCTCAGGAGCTCGCCGGTCACGCTGTAGGGTTTCCCCGCACACGCTCCAAGCTCTCGATGGAATTTTTCATCCGGGATAATGAGCTTCGTCTTCCCCTCAGGGACCAAACTGTTCAGGACATTGGTGAGCCCTTGAAGCTCCTGATGGTAGAGAGCTCTCGACAGGTCGTTGAGCCGGTCTTTCGCGGCTGGCTCCTGGTTCGTCAACTCGTCATACCGTCCCTTGAGCCCCCAGACGTACGCCCAGTGGGCCGTGGAGGAGTGGTCAGTGCCGAAGAGGTCGTAGCAGGCGGGCACCCACTTGTTAAAGTATTTCTGGATGATCGGGATGGGGATCTGTCCCGCCTTCACGATCCGCTGGAGCCCGGTGTTGCCCGTCAGGAGATGATAGAACTCTTCTTTCAGCATCGGGCCCATGCTCTTCGCCAGCGGCGCAAAGGCCGAGTGCGAGAGCATGGTGAGCTGGTACTTCCCGTCCCGATCCATGAACTGGGTGTAGCAGAAAAAGTCGAGCCAGTGGGTGACCGGGAGGTTGAATGCGCTCAGCAGACGGTTCTTCCCTGCCCGCCGCTCCAAGAGTTTTCGCGCCTCGATCAGACCCGCAGAGCCGAAGTAGTTCGCGAGGAGGTAGCACATCTGGACGCCATGCCTCATCTCCTCCCGGTTGATCTTGACAAGGCTCTGCAAGTCATAATCGGACGGCGCGGAGTCGATGAGGCGCTTCTGCTGCTCCACCGAGGCGAACTCGGTGTCGCCCTGGTAGACGATGAGATGAAGCAGCGAGTCCCGAACGCGCTGGTCAGGGATCTCCGTCAGCCGTTCCCATTTCGATTGGCCGCGGTAGTCGCCGAACTCGATCTCCGACGGCGTCTCCCCGAGCTTGGCCTCGAACCGGTAGTCACCCAACAGCTTGGAGTCGTACCCGATCTCTTTCTGCCACGCATGGAACAGGTCGACCCAATCGTCAAATGTCGCGATCTTCACGAAAGTATTCCTCCTTTTGCTCGGAGGGGGGCTCCCCCCCCCTTCCGAATCCTCGCTTATTGCAGCACGGGCCCCCGGGGCTGTGGCCCGCCCGTGCTCATGTGCATTCAGAGCCTTGTGCTTACGGACCAGGTCTGCGCCACGACCGCGCTCTTCCTTCCCCTCTTCGTCTTATGTTTCACGCTTCACGTCCATTAGGGATTGGCGTAGAACGTTCGAAGCTCCGATTTCAGGACCTCTCCTGACTCCGTCATGGGGAGACTCCCCAGGAACTGAATACTCCGTGGGACTTTGAACCACGCGAGCCGCTCTTTCGCATAGTCAATGAGATCTCGCTCGGTGACCCGGGCATCGTTGCGGAGGACGACTAAGCCGATAGGTGCCTCTCCTCGTTCCGGGTCGATAGACGCAATGACGGTGCACTGGACAATGTCTGGGTGAGAGGCGAGCGTTGCTTCGATCTCTTTTGCCGAGACGCTCATCCCTCCGACGAGCACCACGTCCTTTTTATGTCCCGTGATGGTGAGGTAGCCTTCTTGGTCCACGGTGGCGAGATCTCCGGTGTGGAGCCACCCACCCCGCAGCGCCTCCTGAGTGGCCTCTGGATCGCGGGCGTAGCCTGTCATGACTCCGTTGCCTCGCACCAGGATCTCTCCGACAGTCTCCCCGTCAGCCGGCACCTCATGTCCACTCTCTGGGTTGACCACTGCGACCTCCACACCGAGTATTGGAAGACCTGATGTGGCCTGACAGCGCTGCCGATCCTCTGGTGCTGTCGTCTGCTTCGGAAAGGCCGCGGTGACGGTCGGAGAGGTTTCAGTGAGCCCGTAGACCTGAACGCAACGGCAGCCGATTCGCTTCTCCACTTCTCTCACCATTGCGAGAGAGAGCGGCGCCCCACCTGAGAGGATCAGGCGGAGGCTGGAGAGATTGGACTGGTCGAGCTGCGGCGATGCCAGAAGGCGCCTCAGCACCATCGGGGTGGTAATCCAGACCGTCACTCGCTCTCCTTCGACCAGCCGCAGTAATGTCTCCGGATCATTCCGTCGCGCGATGACGGAGGTCGACGCCACGGCCAGGTTCACCTGGGGATTTCCGCCGCCATTCATGTAAGAGAACGGGACCGAGCAGAGGCTCACATCCTCCTCCCTGAGCCCGTGGGCAATCACCGCATACAGGGCATGAAGGGCAAGCGTGCGGTGTGAGAGAAGCACGCCGTGAGGCTCGACCATCCCGCCGGTGGTATAGAAATGGGCCATCGGCGCATCCTCGTCCAGTCCGGCAAGGTCTGGGGTATATGGCGTTGCGCGTTCCAAGAGAGTGTCATACTCGACAGCAGGGAAGTCGAGAGTCCTCGGATCGCCTTCGAGGATCACGAACTGCTCGACCATTTTCAGATTCCCGAGGATGTGGCGGACAATCGGCGTGAACTCCTTGTGGAAGCAAAGGATTCGTGAGCCGGCATCGTTGAGGAGCTGAGCGATCTCGAGCGGAGCCAAGCGCGGGTTGACCGGATTGATCACACCTCCAGCCAGCGGGATCCCATAAAAGCCCTCCAGGAGATGGTGACTGTTCGGGGTCAAGGTGCTGACCCGCTCCTTTGGCTTGAGCCCCATCGTCCGAAGCGCCCCTGCCAGGCGCTCTACTCTGTTGCCAAACTCTCCGAAGGAGAGCCGTCGCTCCTGATCCACCACCCCGCACTTTCTGGCGAATAGGCGACGGCTTCGACGGTAGAAATCAAGAGGTGTCAGCGGCACCCACATCGCGCATCTCCTTCACGCGGCGCGCGCAGCGTCACGCTTCTGCAATCGTTGAAGGGCCAGGAGCGCGGCCCCCAGGGCGCCGACCATCTCGGGCTCCTGGGGAACGTTGACGGGCCTCTTGGCCGCGGCCTCGAGCGCCTTCACCATCCCGGCCTGGTGCGCCACTCCTCCCACGAAGGTCAGCTCCCCATCGAGCCCAAAGCGGGAGAGAAGCGTCATCGCGCGCGAGGCCAGAGAGTCATGGATCCCACGGACGATGTTTTCCACCGACTGCCCCGAGCTCACGTGATTGATAATCTCCGACTCGGCCAGCACCGCGCAGACGCTCGAGATCGTCTGGGGTTTGTCTGCCCGGAGCGACAGCTCGCCGAGATCCTCGAGCTTGATTTCCAGGTAACGCGCGGCCCGCTCCAAGAACCCGCCGGCCCCGGCCGCGCACTTGTCGTTGGTCTTGAACTCCTTGACCCTCCCGCCCTCTCTCAGCTTGATTGCCCGACTGCTCTGAGCGCCGATGTCGAGCACGCAGCGCGTTCCGGGAAAGAGGAACGCCGCTCCCCGAGCGACGCTGGTCATCTCGGTAATCTGGAGGTCGCGGAACGGGACGTTATAGCGGCCGAAGCCCGTGGTGGCGATGTAATCGACCTCCTTCTCGTCGACGGACGCTTCTTTCAGCGCGATCTCCAGAGCCTCCCGAGAGACGGCGGTGAAATCCGGCCGGGTCCTGACCAATCCCCGCCCCAGTACGCGATGCTCTCCATCCAGGACCACTGCCTTCGTGCTTTTCGACCCGATGTCAATGCCGGCTACAAGTTCCATTTCCCCTTCCCCCCGTTCAATTGGTGAATACGGAGCCTCTGAGCGCTTTCCCTTCTTCGGCGCGGGCACCCGGGCTCACGCCACGCCCGCGCCCCCGTATACTCCACGCTTCACGCTTCACTCTTCACGCTTCACGTTCTCACGCTGCCGTTCCGGCGTGTGCGGCAGAAGCGGCCCGCTCCAGGGCGAAGATCGCCGCGCCGATGGCACCCACGAAGTGGGAGTCCGGACTCACGTTGACCGGCATCCCGAGCTTTTCTTCCAAGGCCCGCACCATCCCGATGTTCCTCGACACCCCTCCGGTAAACGTGACCTCAGGCTCGATCCCCACCCGGCGGACGAGGGCGATGGTTCTGGCCGCGATCGCGCTGTGGACCCCGCCCAGGATGTCCTCCACCTTTTTGCCCTGGCCCAGGTAAGACATGATGTCCGACTCGACGAAGACAGCGCAGACCGTGGAGAGCCGCACGGGGTTCTTGGCTTTCAAAGCGAGCGGCCCGATATCGTCCATGGGCATCCCGAGCGCCTCGGCGGAGTTCGCCAGGAACCTCCCGGTCCCCGCAGCGCACTTGTCGTTCATCACGAAGTCCTTCACGTCTCCCTCTTCTCCGATCTTGATCCCCTTGGCATCCTGACCGCCCATGTCGATGACGGTCCGGGTCTTCGGAAAGAGCAGGCTCGCTCCCCGCGCGTGACAACTAATTTCGGTGATCTGGGCGTCTCCGAACGTCACCTTGTAGCGGCCATAGCCCGTGCCCACCACGTACGCCACCTCTTCACGTCTGAGGCCGGCAGCGCGCAATGCTTCGTCGAACGACCGCTCAGCCGCGCGTGTCACGTTCGCCCCCGTGTCAATGAGGGCGCGGGCCACGATCCGTTGCTGCCCGTCAAGAATAACCGCCTTGGTCTGAGTCGATCCCACATCCACGCCTGCGCCGTAGATCATCTGAATCCCCCCCTTACTCGGAATCACGCCTTGGCTGCGACCAGTTTTTTGTGCTCCAGTGATTCGAAGAACGCATCGATTCTGTTTTTGAGCTGTGCCTCGGAGAAGTAGCGAGGGTCCTCGAGGTCCGACTCGATCAGGAGCGTGGGGACCCCCAACTCCTTCGTGAAGTACTCCCTCATGTCTCCCTGACCCGCCGAGAAGAGACGGCAGCTCTTGACCGAGTGGATCACCAACGCGTCGGCCGACCACTCCTCCACGTAGCGCCGAAGCTGCTCGTAGCGTTGGAGGAAGTTCCGATTCGTGACGTTCCACTGGAGCATGTGCTGGGCGATCGACTCCAGCGGCCGGAGCGGGTCGTGTCTGAACCCGAACTCCCAGAGCCCTCCCACCGTGGAATAGGTGGAGGCCACGGCAACGGCGCCCCACTTGCTGAACATGTCCCGGAAGGTTCTGAGATACGGCCAGGGGGGTGGGCCTTCGATGACAATGCGGAAGCGCTCTTCGGGCAGCGGCCCGGTCTTCGCCTCGGCCTTGGCCAGCAGCTCTTTGTAGGAGACCTCGAAAAACTTGACGCACTCCTCAGTCCCTCGGAGGCAGTAGAGCGGGGCCATCATGGTCACCGAGTCGAAGTAGGCGTCGAACGGCGACGGGGTCCGCTGCGTCAGCTCCTTGATCTTCGACCAGAGCTCCCCCGTCTCGCCTGAGAGAGCGACGATCTTTTGCAGCTTTTTGTAGTCCAGCGTTTTTCCGCTGATCTTCTCGCAGAGCTCTATCAAATCCTCAAGCTGCCTGACCACGTAGGTGATGTCCTCGGGCCTCGGCTCCCCAGACTCTGTTCTCACGAACGGGACGTCCAAGTTGAAGATAGGAGCCGGATAATACTCGGCCAGATGCTCGAACCACTGCAGATAGACGTTGCACCCGACGTAGTTGCATAGGATGAGGGACGGAAGCGGGATCGTGCCGAACGGCGTTTCCCGTCCGCTGAAGAAGCAGCCGATGTCAGCCTTGACGTACGCGCAGTTGTCGATAGAGTAGCCCATCTCCTCCGCCTTCAGGATGAACGGGAGGGCCTGCTTCTTCGCGGCGATCTGAAGCGCGTTGACTTCCGGATAGATTGGAAGGAAATCGAAGGCACGGACCAGCTCTACGGGGTTCCCGCTGATGAGCATGTACGCGGACTGCCCCGGGCCCCCTTCCGCCATCCGAGTCATCTCATCGAAGTAGCGGCCCATCATCTCCTTCTGCATCAGGTGCATCTGCTCTTGGTACTTAGTCGGCTCCGCCATGACCATCCCTCCTCATTCGAAGAGCATAGATTCCACGAAGGTTTCAACCTCGCTCCTGGCCTTGTCGAAGACCCACATCTTCTCCTCGAACTCAAGCGCGAGGTGGGGGATCGACGCCTCATCGAGGGCCTTTCGATAGAGGGCATAGTCAAAGAGCGCAGGCTCACAGAACTTAGCGGCGAGAATCACGACGGCGTCGGCTTTCATCTCTCGGACCTTGTCGACGAGATGCTTGGCCTTGGGTGTCCGAAGGTCGTGCTTGACACCGGAGTAGACGCTTCCATCGAGATAGCCGCGCGCCAGCCCTCTCACGGGATCGCCATCCGCGACGATATCGCCCAGGAACCACCGCCACCCGAGCAGAAAGTCGTCGTCCAAGAGGTAGCAGCCGGCTTCCTCCAACCCTTCGATCAGCTCGAGGGGCGGCTGCTCGCAGAAGGAGCATTCGAGCACCACCCGGATCCGGTCCTTGGGCTTCACGCTCCGCCCGTCGAGAGCGACCCGGGCCGCTTCAAGCAAGGCGATGTGCTCTTCAACCGGCATGAGGGTCCCCGCCCGCACCAGGAGGTAACACTCGGCGGTGGAAAGCCGCTCTGGGGATTTCCGCCTCACCTCGTAAAACGACCGGACCAGCGCGCGCGACCGGTTGTAGAGGCCGATGCTCCGCTCGAGATCCTGATCAGTGATCGTCCGGCCGACCAATTCCTGGAGCCCATTCAGCACCCGACGGTATTCCGCCACCAGGTACTCCTCCACCCTCGGGGAGCCCATGTTCTGGGGAAGGTGGAGATACTCGATCGCCATCTTCGGGAAGTTCCGCTTGAAGACGCTGGCAAGGTTCCGGGCGGGATCGCAGATGGACTGGAAGAACATTCCGTCTACATCTTTGAGCTTCTCGGTCAGCCCCAGCTCGAGCGTGCTCTTCACGATCGAGCAGACGAACGACTGGAAGCGTGAGTCGGCGTGGGCGATCTCGATCTGGTTCCCGCCTCCGATCACGCCGATCGGAAGCGCGCCGCTCGCATGAATCAGCTCGACGGGGGAATAGACCGGGAAGCAGCCGACGACTTTCCCCCCCGGGTGCGAGCGCTTCCACTCCGAAGCGACCTCCCCGACCGGAGTAGCAACGATTTGGCGGGCCCTTTCAATCAACTCTTCGAAACTCGCCGTGCTCATGTTCGTTCCTCCCGAGATTTCTCCTGCACGCGGCCTAGTGCAAGACGGATGCCCTGAGATCTTCTCCTGTTCTTTCAATAAGTTCTGCTGGATTACCGCGGCGGCTTGAACGGTCGAGACTGAGGCATTTTCATCAGAGTTGGGGCGCCCATGCCTCACTCCATTCTTGTGTTGAACGAAGCCGTAAAGGAAGAGATCAGCCATCTGGTCCGCCATGCGTTTGGCGTCGCCGTCCTTCTCAGGCCGATACCAGGTGAAGATCCAGTTGATCATCCCGAAAAGGCTCAAGGCCGACGCCCGGAGCCCCTCGGCCGACCAGTGCGTCGCATTCAGCCCTCCGAGGATCTCGATGCTTCTGACGTAATAGCGCCTCTGCTTCTCGGCGACGATTTCGCGGAACTCGCCGTCGAGGAAGCCGGGTTCCCGGGTGACCACCTTCATCTCGTTCATGTGATTAAGAAAGAACTCCAGGTGGTTTTGAATGAAAACCCGCACCCGCTCTTCGGGATCGCTCACACCGGCCAGGGTCTCTTCGAGCTTCTCCAAGATCACATCGAACGCGCTCGTCGCGATCCGGAAGAGCAGATCGGCTTTGCTTGGAAAGTAGTAGTAGAGCCCGGCAAGGCTGATCCCGGCTTCGTTCGAGATCTCCCGAACAGAGGCCTGGTGGAATCCCCTTGCGGCGAATACCGCCGCCGCCGCCTTTAATACCTCTGCCTCTCGTTTCGTGTGTTTCATCGAACGTTCGCTCACTGATCGAGTGTTCGATCACAGCGTACGATAGCGGCATCGCTGTGTAAATCCGGCGACTGCCTCATTTTTCTAGTGCAAATGGACTATTGAAGCGCAGGCACCTGGGCTGCCGCCGCTGATCGCGAGGCTGGAGTTATCCGCGAGAACGCATTGAGGCCATTGACAGCTCGCTGCTCGCGTGCCCGGGGAAGCGCGCGCTGCGATGCGCCGGGTCAGTCCCCTCCAGTGTGGGCCCAGTGCGGATCAAGCGGGAGGTAGATCGGCCGGCTCATGCAGCGTGGCCCGCCGCGGCCCTTCACCAGCTCGGAGCCGGGCACGCAGTAGACCTGCACGTCGTGGCGATCGAGGAGGCGGGCGACCCGCTCGCAGAGGTCGTAGCGGATCACGCGCCGCTCGCCGAGACACACGCAGTTGCACGCCTGGCTGTCGACCGACTCCGAGCGGGTGACCTCGATAACGCGCACGCCGAGGGAACGCAGCAAGCCCCAGAGATCGAATGGGTGCGCGCCGGTGGCATCGAGCAGCATGGCACTCAGGATGCTTTCGCGATCCGAGAGCACCACGTCCTCGGCCACGGGGAGGAACCCGCCGTCGAGGTTGAGCCGCCAGTCCGCCAGCCGGATCGCGATGATCTCGTCGAGGTGAGCGGGGATCAACGCTTCCTGCAGGAAGCGCGCAGCCTCGAGCGTGCTCCGGGGTCCGTGGCCGACGAGCAGCGTGCGGCGTCCCTCGCGCGTGAACGGGACGACGTCGCCGCCCTCGAGGAACACGTGCTCCGGCAGGCGGACCAGCTCGGTAAGCCCGAGGCGCTGCACGGCGACCTCCAGGGTGCGCGATTCCGGACGCCGGAGCACCGGCCGCATGCGGGCTGCGATGTAGGCGCTCGGCGCCCATGGCAACGTGATGAGCGAGTCCCTGGTGAAGACCTGGTTGGGGCTCCGGGCGGTTCGAGCCCAAACCTCGTGGTCGCCGGCGAGCTCGCTCAGCAGGAAGACGCGCCCGAGATGTCGGCGCAGCTCGGCGACGAAGGCCGCGTGCTGCTCGCCATAGCGCTGCGGGTCCGGCCGCTCGCGGAACAGGAACTCCTCGGGGGGCGAGTCGGGATCGAGCGCATCGAAGGCGCCCGCGGCCGCGGGATCGTGGACGACCACGGCCGTGGGCCTCACCGCCCACTCGCACACCGGCGACGCGATCCGACCCCGCGCTTGCACCCCGTCCGTCACGAGCCTCTCTGCACGCTGGACCCGCTCAGGCGGGTTGGAGCCTCGAGCACGTCGGTGAACAGCTGGCCCACCGCATCGTGATAGCTCGCGACGCGCTCCGCGGCCCGCCGCCACCGGCCCAGCATGATGTCCACCTCGGCCGGCAAAAACGGGTAGGGATTCGCCTCCCACAGGACGACGCCTCCGTCGCCGAGGGTGCTGTAGTCGATCGCCGCGAAGTCGAGGCCCAGGGCGGCCAACGCCCGGCGCATCAGCTCGGCATGCTCTTGGCGGTGGCCCCAGTACGCGAGATCCTCCCGCACGCAGGCGCGCAGCGCGGGAACGAGGCGCGCCAGCCGCGGCCATCGGTGTGCCCTTTGAAACAAGGAGGAATCCGAGCTCACGATCGGTTGCGTCGCGAAGAAGACGTGCTTGGTGCGGATCCGGTCGCCGAGCACGAGCAGCCGCTTCTTGTGGAAGAAGCGGGCGTAGGGGCCGCGCGGGGCGGTCGCGCGAAAGCCCTGACGGACATCGACGAGGGGGCTCACGGCGCCCGGGAGGCGCAGCGCGCCCTCG
>DATEAO010000404.1:0-4841 GCA_035288345.1 Candidatus Methylomirabilota bacterium
TTTTGAGCAGCCTGCAGCTACCGGGTGTTTTTCAGCATCCTGTTAGAGCAGGAGGATCAACGGGAGGCGAACTTTTCCGAGAACTGCTTGACGATTGCCTCGGCCAGCGGGTCGGCGATCATCTGCATGTGCCCCATCGCGCTCCGCAGGCTCCAATACACCTTCCCCTGATCACCGGCGGCTTGGGCGTCGATCACGTCCTTCAGCGTGAGGACATGCGACTTTACCAGCTCCGCCACCACCGCTTTCGGCAGGTTGGGGTTGGCAGAGCTGAGAAACGCGCCGAAGTCCTGCGTGTATTGCACGAGGTCGTTGACCGCCTTGTCCTGCTTGGAGGTATCCTTCATGGCCAGGCCGGACGTGTAGTCCACGACAAACCCGATGTGACGGCGCCACAACGGCAGGAATGCGTCTTGCGCGCCCTGACCGTAGACCGAACCGATCGCCTTTGAAATGTCAACCGAGTTGGCGTCAAGGGCTGACGCGGCGGCCTGGAACTCTGCATCACGCCGGCCGAGAGCGGCGCCGGTGGCCCTTGCCGCCAGGTAGACGTGCTCACGGAACGCGTTGTTGAGTGCCACCCGAAGGCCGGCAGCACGCGAGTCGGATGAGCCGTTCCACTTCTCCGGGAACTGCTTGACGATGGCGCCGGCCAGCGGGTCAGCGATCATCTGCATGTGGTGAAACGCGGTGCGTGTTGCGGCGAACGCCTTGGGGTGGTCGCCGGCAGCCTGAGCGTCGATCACATCCTTCAGCGTCAGGACGTGAGTCTTTACCAGGTCAGCCACGACCGCCTTTGGAAGGTTCGGGTTTGCTGAGCTCAAGAACGCGCCAAAGTCTTGCGTATACTGCACCAGGTCGGCGACCGCCTTGTCCTGCTTGGCTCGATCCTTCGCAGCGAGCCCGGTTGTGTAGTCAACCACGAACCCGATGTGCTTGCGCCACAATGGGAGGAACGCGTCTTGAGCGCCTTGACCGTAGACCGAGCCGATTGCCTTCGCCACGTCCACTGAGTTGGCGTCGAGAGAAGCCGCGGCGCCCTTGAACTGCGCCTCACGCCCGGCGAGCGCAGCGCCGGTGGCGGAGGCGGCAAGAAGAATATGCTCGCCGAGAAGCGCGTTGAGAGTGGTCCTCAGCTCAGCGGCTTTGGTCGCCGAGCTGGCGGTCATCACCATTGCGCTTGCCTGAGGGGTCGCATTGTAACTGCTCATGCTGCAGGCTGTGGTGAGCACGGCGAACGCTGCAACTCCGGTCATTCGTACGAACCTCTTGTTCATGGCTCTCCTCCGTTGTGAACGACGTAAAACTTATTTGACGTTGATCTGCCCGCGCATCGACTGATGGCGGTTGCAGAAGTACGAGTACATGCCGGCCTCCTTGAAGGTGAAGCTTGCTGTCTTGCCTTTGCCGGCCAGCACTGAGTTGAACCGGCCGTCCGGTCGCTCCGGAGTCCCGGAAGTCACTGTGTGTTCGATATCGTCCTGATTGGTCCACGTCACTTGGGCGCCAGCCTTGACCTCGAGAGGGTTCGGCTGGAACTGAAAGACCTGGATCGTGACCACCGAGCCGGACTGTGCTCGAGAGACCACGGGTTCCAGCCACACCAGCCCGACAACCACGAGCGCTGCAACGATCCGCCACAACCGTTTCATCGAATCACCTCCTTTCACTTATTCCCTACGGCGACCCGATGAATTTGGATTGCTCGATGCGGCTGCGGCTTGCGGCTGACTGGCTCTGTGTGATAGGTAGGGGGCATGGGCTTGGGGGCCGATGACCCGAGTGATCTGATCAAGCGAATCGCGCAAGGTGATCGGGAGTCGTTCGGGCGCTTTTACGACCTCTATGCTCCGCTGGTCTTCACGCTTGCCACGCGCGTCCTCCGAAGCCGGACAGAGGCGGAGGACCTTCTCCAGGATGTGTTCCTCCAAGCCTGGCGTCAGGCGGGGAGTTACGAGAAGGGGCGGGGGAGCCCCGAGGCCTGGCTGATCACCATCACTCGGAGCCGGGCAATCGATAAGCTCCGTTCTGTTCGTAGAAGAGATAAGGGGATCGTGCCGTCAGACGATCCCGCCTACTCGGAAACGGCGGGAAGGGTGGAGAGCGGAGAGAAGGAATCCGAGGCGAAGGTGATGGTTGGGAGTGCGCTGGCCCGGCTCCCGGACGCTCAAGCGCGCGTGCTGGAGCTGGCCTATTTTGATGGAATGAGCCAGTCAGAGATCGCGGCTCGGCTGGGCGAGCCTCTGGGCACCGTGAAGACTCGCATGCGCGACGGCTTGGAGCGCCTCCGCGGGTTCCTCGGAGCAAAACGTGTGAGCGGAGTGTCATGAACCACAACGAATGGCTTGAGCAGGCAGAGATCTATGCCCTCGGCGCTCTCGACGAAGAGGAGCGCGCCCGCTTCGAAGCTCACTTGGCCGCAGGCTGCTCTGTCTGCGAGAACCGTCTGAGGGAGACAGGGGAGGCGCTCAGCCTTCTCCCGAAGTCGCTCGAGCCGCTGCCCCCGCCGCCGTCTGTGAAAGCCAGGCTGCTGGCCCAGATCGGCAGTCGAGCAGCAGCCCGGACAGCGCGGGTGAGGCAGCGCACCCAGTGGCTCCCTTGGGGAATCGGAGCCGGCGCGCTGGTCGCCGCCAGCCTCCTTTTCATGGTTGGCTGGAATATCATCGCGACGCGGCAAGAGATCCAGAGCCTTGAAGGCCGAGTGGCTCAACTTCGAAAGGATCTGGCCCAGCGAGAAGAGACCGTCCGGCTGCTCTTTGATCCTGAGGTCCGGCTGGTCCAGCTCTCGGGCCTTGAGCCGAGCCCCGGCGCTCAGGCGCGACTGTTCTGGAACCCCGTGAGTCGGACCGGCGTGCTCTTCACCACCGGCCTTCCATCCATTCCCAGCGAGAAGGCCTACGAGCTCTGGGCGATTGCCGGGAAAGAGCCTCTTCCCGCGGGCGTGTTCACTGTGGAAGCAGGCGGCCGCGCTCTCTTTCGTCTCCCGCCCCTCCCCGAGGGGGTGAGCTTCGATAAATTCGCGGTGACTGTTGAGCCTGCCGGCGGGGTTCCCAAGCCCACCGGCCCGATGGTTCTGCTCGGAACTCTTTAGCACATCCCACGCTCCCGTCTGGCTTTATAGTGGATGAGGAGCCATGAAACATACCATTACCCTGATTCCCGGAGACGGCATCGGGCCAGAGGTCACGAATGCGACATGCGCGCTGCTCGCAGCCACACGCCTTCAAATCGAGTGGGAGTCGTTCAGCGTCGGCGCAGAAGCCCTTGCCAAACAACACAGCGCGCTGCCGAGTGACCTCATCGAGTCGATTCGGCGCAATAAGGTGGCGCTGAAAGGGCCGGTCACCACCCCGGTCGGCGAAGGGTTCGTCAGCTCAAATGTCCGGCTGCGAAAAGCGCTCGATCTCTACGCGAATCTGCGCCCGATCAAATCCCTGGAGGGAGTCAGGACGCGGTATGAGAACGTGGACTTGGTGGTGGTGCGCGAGAACACCGAGGATCTCTATTCAGGGCTCGAGCACGAGGTGGTGCCCGGCGTGATCGAGAGCCTCAAGATCATTACCGATCGGGCATCGCGCCGCATTGCGCGCTTCGCGTTCGAGTACGCCAAGCGAGAAGGGCGGAAGCGAATCACCGCCATCCACAAAGCGAACATCATGAAGATGTCCGACGGCCTCTTCCTCAACTGCTTCCGCGAGGTGGCCAAGGAGTACCAGGGGGTCAAGGCCGACGACCTCATTGTGGACAACGCCTGCATGCAGCTCGTGATGAATCCGGGCCAGTTCGATGTGCTGCTGCTCGAGAACCTCTACGGTGACATCATCTCCGACCTCGGCGCCGGCCTGGTTGGGGGGCTTGGGGTTGTGCCCGGCGCGAACATCGGCGAGCAGATCGCGGTCTTCGAGGCCGTGCACGGGAGCGCCCCCGACATCGCGGGGAAAGGGGTTGCAAACCCCACGGCGCTGATCCAGTCAGCGGTCCTCATGCTGAGGCACATCGGCGAGCGCGCCGCGGCGGACACGATTCAACGCGCGCTGGAAAAAGTGCTCGCCCAAGGGAACGTCCTCACGCGGGACCTCGGCGGGACCACCACGACCAAAGAATTCACGGACGCCATCATCGACGCGCTGTAATCGCAAAGCCGTGGGGGAAGACCTACTCCCGACTCTCGACGCACCCTGCTTTCTTTGCGGTGCCGCCGACGCTGATCCTGTTTGGTCCACTCCGGATCGCGCGCTCGGAGTCCCGGGAATCTACACGGTGGCCCGTTGCAGGAGTTGCGGCTTTCTCTACCAGAAGCCGCGAGTCCGCGATGACGGCTTGGTTCATTGTTACCCTGACCACTATCCCCGCCATCAAGAGCCGTCGCTGCGCCTCCCGCTGAAGGGGTCGCCTTCACGGGTGAGGGCGGTGCAGTGGGCCCTGGCCACCGGCCTGAATTACCCTCACTTCCTGAGTGGCCGACCAGGGTGGCTCACGCGGCTGCGTGCGCGCCTTCTGCTTCGCCGCCTGCGCTGGAATTGTTTGCCGTGGGTCGGAGAAGGACGCTATCTCGATGTGGGCTGTGGATCCGGTGGGAGTCTCGGTGTGGCCAAGACCCTCGGCTGGTGGGTTGCGGGGATTGAGATGGACGAAGCAGCGGCCACAAAGGCGCTCCGCTTCACCAAAGAGATCCATGTCGGCGACATACGTTCCGCTCCATTTCCTCCCGGTGAATTTGACCTGGTCACCGCGTTCCACGTTCTTGAGCACGTGCCGGATCCTGTCGCAGTGGTGCGGCGAATGCTGGATTGGCTCGGCCCCGGTGGCCGACTGATTATCGAGGTGCCGAACGCCGGCGG
>DATEAO010000405.1:0-4616 GCA_035288345.1 Candidatus Methylomirabilota bacterium
ATGGTTTTTGTCCCATTCTTCGACGAGAGCGTCCTGATTAATCTGGTGACCCTTGACGCCTACGATCCTATCTCCAAGCAGCCGGACTTCAAGAAGTGCGCGGTCCGTGTGGCCAGGGCTTGAGAAGGAGGACCGAACCATGATGCAAGATTCCTGGAAGAAGAGCGGCGCACTTGGAGCAGTTTTCATGATGGCCGTCCTCGCGCTTTTCTCTGGTTCTGCCGTCGCGGAAGAGCCGGCGATCGCCAAGAGCAAGAAATTGCCCCGCGCATACGAAGGCGCCCCGCCCCTGGTTCCGCATGACGTCGAGGCGCGAAAGGGGCTCTGTCAGGAGTGCCATACCACTGGCGAACAGGGCGCGCCGATCACCCCGCATCCGACCCGCACGCACTTCTGCGTTCAATGCCACGTGGGGCAGGACCTGACAATCAAAGCCTTCCCGGCAGGGAGAGCGAGGTGAGAATCGCCGAGAGTTCCGGAACTTTCTGAGGTGCCACTGTCCCAGGTGAGGCGGCTACGCCCCACCGCTCCCACACTGAATCAGGGGATTCCTCGACGTAACTCCTTCAGGTGTTTCACCTTTTCCCTTTCTTTTTGAGTGGCACCTTGATTGCTGCCTTCAAAAGCTGGCGGGAAGTCGGGGCTCCTTAAAGACCAAGCTGGGGAGCGAGAGATGAATGTCGATCGGAGGGATTGCCTGAAGGTCGCAACTGTAACAGCAGGCAGCCTTCCCCTCCCCGTTGGCGTTGAAGCTGAGGTCCAGGGGCCCGCTTCCCGCTACACAAGAAGATCGACCGCGGCCGTCTCGACCCTGAGTCGGTCGCCATCACTCAGCTCTGCAACACTCCTCTGCGCCTCAAGACCGTCAGATACCGCGCCGCCGGCAGCGATCAGTGGGAGGAGAAGTCGTGGAGTGGGCAATCGGCGAGGTTGCCAATCGAATCAAGGCGACTCGCGATGCCACCTTCATCGAGAAAAATCCTCAGGGAGTTCCAGTCAACCGGACAGAAGCGATCGCGTGGCTCGGCGGCGCGGCAAACAACAACGAAGACTGCTATCGGGAGTACGTCAAGGCGTACACCACTGCGCTGACGCTCATCAACCCGGCATACAAGGGTCGAGCTTGATGGTCTGTTCTCCGGCTTCAATCACAAAAATGATGCCTTTGTATCATTGACTAAAACGGCTGATCACCATGATCATGTTTTTAGAAGGCGGAATGAGGCGCCGAGCGTTTTTATGAAAGGTTGAGGGGTGAAGCCATGACAATCACACGCCGGAAATTTCTCAAAGGCAGTGCCGTTGCGGGAGGAGCGGCAGCGCTCACCTCTTTCCTTTCGCGCGACCCCAAAACCTTGGTCGCCGCGGCAGAAAAAAGCGGAGCAGCAACCGCGGAGGAATGGGTGCCGACCACCTGCTGGATCGGCAAGCAGGACTGCGGCATGCTGGCCCGCCGGATCAACGGGCGTGTCGTGTCGCTCCAGGGGCATCCCGACCACCCGAGGAATCTCGGGAAGCTCTGCCCCAAGGGCGTGGCCCAGATCATGGCGGTCTACGATCCCCACCGCGTGCAGACACCGCTGATCAGGACTAACGAGAAGGGGAAGTCCGGCACCTGGCGCAAGGCCTCGTGGGACGAGGCGCTGACCCTGGTCGGGCAGAAGATCAAGGAGGTCCGCGCCCGGGACAAGCGCCTGCTCTTGTGGCAGAAGGGCAGGAGCAAGGGTGGCGCCTTCTACGACACTGCCTTCGTGAAGGCCTCCGGGGCGACGGGGCTCGGGCACGGCGCCTACTGCTCCGATGCAGGTTACAGGGCCGCTGAGTACACCATCGGCCCTCACGGCGTCCTCCACCCCGATTTCCGCCACACGAAGTACCTGCTCTCCTGGGGCTGGAACGTCACCAACGCGGGCGGCAACAAGTTCTGCTTTATCACCTGGCCCCAGCAGCTCATCCCGGCCAAGGAGCGGGGGATGAAGGTGGTGGTGATTGATCCCCGTCTCAGGGGCGCCGGCCCCTTCGCCGACGAGTGGGTTCCCATCCGTCCCGGGACCGACCTCGCCCTCGCGCTCGCCCTGTCCAACGTCCTGATCGACCGCGGCTTCCTCGACCGGGATTACCTCAAGAAGCACACCAACGCCCCGTACCTCGTGAAGGAGGACGGGTCGTTCCTCCGCGTGGACGGAAAGGAGCAGGTGTGGGATCCCGCGGCGGGGGCCGCGAAGCCCTTCGACACGAAGGGCGTTGAGCCGGGGCTGGAGGGGGAGTACACGGTCGGCGGCGCGAAGCTGAAGACGGCCTTCCAGCTCTTCAAGGAGCACGTGGCCAAGTCGACGCCGGAGTGGGCCGCGAGCGTTTGCGGTGTCCCCGCCGATCAAATCCGCCGGGTCGCCCTGGAGCTGGGTCAGAACGCCATGATCGGGAGCACGATCACGCTGGACGGCGTCACGCTTCCGTACCGGCCGGTCTCCTGCATGGCCTACCACATGGCTCAGCAGGAGCAAGGCTTCCAGGCCCTCCGGGCGATGATCATGGTCTTCATGCTCCTCGGCGCCGTCGAGGCAGTGGGCGGGATCAGAATCGACTTCACGTGGAAGCCCTACGCCAACTACGAGAAGCTGGACCAGATCAAGATCAAGGATCCGCCGTACAACATCTACCTGGGGGACAGCAAGTACTTTCCGATCAACAGCAAGCTCCCCGGGATCGTGGCCAAGGTGATGCAGAATCCCGCCAAGTACGGTGTGGACTACACGCCGGAGGTGATGATCCTCCACATGGCAAACCCGCTGGGCTCCTTCGCCTCCCAGGCCGACTTCATGGAGGCCTACAAGAAGTTCAAGTTCGTGGCAGCGATCGACCCGTGGCTCAGCGAAACCGCTGACTACTTCGCCGACGTGGTCCTCCCGGCGGCCACCATCGAGAAGTACGAGGGGCCCTTCGGCGCGAGTGATCAGTACGTCGACGCGGTCGGGCTGCGGCTGCCGCCGATGAAGCCGCTCTTCGAGAGCCGGGGTGAGATCGATATCTACATGGACCTGTGTGAGAAGGCGGGGATCCTGTACGGCAAGGGCGGCTACCTCGACGAGTTGAACAGTGCTCTCAAGCTAAAAGACGCGTACAAGCTCGACCTCAACACAAAGCCCGCGGTGAGAGAGATCTTCGACCGCTGGGCGAAGTCTGAAGGGATCGCGGACGGGGTGGCGCACTTTGAAAAGAACGGGGTGAAGGTCAAGGGTCCCTTCTCGGTGAAGAGCTTCTACGGCTTTGCTCAAACTCCGCCCTTCAACGGCAAAACCCATCGTCTCTATGGCGAATCGCTCCTTCGGTATCAGCTGGAGATGAAGGCCAAGGGCGCGGAGAAGATCTACTGGCAGGACTACACGCCCTTCCCCACGTGGCGAACCCCGACGAAGGACGGCTCACCACCGCAGTATGACCTCACCCTGATCAGCTACAAGCTGGTCGAGTTCAAGCAATCCCGCTCGAGCTTCATCCCGTTGCTGGCCGAGCTGGCCCCCGAGCAGCGGCTGGAGATCAACCCGAAGACCGCGAAGGCGAAGGGGATCAAGGATGGGAACATGGTCTGGGTCGAGTCGCACAACGCCCTCACCGGGGAGACCCGGAAGGTGCAGGTGCGCGCCGCGCTCAGCGAGGGGATCAGGCCGGACACCGTCGGCATGCCTCACCACTACGGGCTGTGGACTCACCCGGCCGCCAAAGGGCAGGGGCCCACGCCCAACGTCCTCTTCTTTACTGGCGAGGGGTACGTGACCAACACTGCGGACCAATCGTTCCAGGTCAAAGTCAGGGTCTCGAAGGCCTGAGGGAGGTGAGCGCGATGCCAAGACACGGAATGGTGATCGACCTGGACCGATGCGTGGGCTGCCGCGCCTGCATGGAGGCGTGCAAGGTCGAGAACAACTCGCCTCAGGCCATCTTCTGGATGTACGTGTTCCGCTTCGAAGAGGGGGAGTTCCCTGACACCCGAATCTCCTTCATGCCGCGCCCCTGTATGCACTGCGACAACGCGCCCTGCGTGAAGGTCTGCCCCACCGGCGCGCGCTACAAGCGGGACGATGGCCTGGTGGCGACGAACGCCGATACGTGCATCGGCTGCCGTTACTGCGCCGCGGTGTGTCCCTATGGCGTCAACTACTTCAACTGGAAGGAGCCCAAGGCGAACTACTATCTCAACTGGAGCGCCCCCGAGAACGCGAAGGCGCTCGCGCCGGTCACTGGCGGCGCCGTGCCCCCATACAAGAACCCCGACCTCGACAGCAAGTGGGGCAAGGAGCAGCGCATGATCGCCGGCGGCGGGCACCGCCAGGGGGTCATTGAGAAGTGCACCTTCTGCGTGCAGCGAGTGGAGAAAGGTCTCAAGCCCGCCTGCGTAACGGCGTGCCCGCTGTCGGCGCTGGAGTTTGGCGACCTCGACGATCCGGCCAGCGCAGTTTCAAAGCGCCGGCGCAGCGACCGCGCCTTCCGGCTGAGAGAAGAGTTCGGAACCGAGCCCAGGGTCCACTACATCGGCGCTGCGCGCGCCGGAACCGGCGCCCGCGAGATCGAACGGCCAAGGGGGGCGTCAGCATGAACAACCTGCGCGTGATTTCCCT
>DATEAO010000406.1:0-4145 GCA_035288345.1 Candidatus Methylomirabilota bacterium
AATGGGAGGGAGGGTCGCCGCCTGCTCTCTGGGCGGAACGGTGCAGGATGTGGTGACCACGCTGTTCTCTGTCGGACCATAATTGTTGACCACGACAAACGGGAGAGACTGGGATGGATACACACGGAGCTGGTCCCCTCCCGTCAACAACATCCGCAATGCCAGATCCCGCGGCCAACTCAACGAGAGCGCGCGCTCCGCAAGCGGGGTCGGGAGAAAACACATGGTAATGGCCTGGGCCGCGAGCCAGTCGCGTAGGCGCTCGGGCGAGGCGCGGGTCTCGTCATCAGGAATGTGGAGGCTCGCCCCCGCGGTGAGGTACGGCCACACTTCCCAGACCGCAGCGTCAAACCCCGGGCTCGCCAGTTGAGTCGCCCGGTCCATTGACGTCACGGCGAACGCGCGACGATGCCAGAAGACCAGATTCAATAACCCCTGATGCTCAATCTGCACCCCTTTCGGCGCGCCAGTGGATCCCGACGTGTAGATGACGTAGGCCAGGTTCTTTGAGGTCATGTGGGCGGCGGGGGGATCGTCCCTCTCCGGGGCGGTGCCCTTCCAGCAAAGCGAGTCCAGGTGAATGGTTTCGGCGCGCTGTCTCGGAAGCCGCCCGGCTAGTCGCTGCTGAGTCAACAAAACGGGGACTGCGGCATCGTGGAGCATGAACGCCAAGCGCTCCGTGGGATACGATGGATCGAGCGGGAGGTACGCTCCCCCTGCCTTGAGAATCCCGAGAATCCCCACGATCATTTCAGGGGACCGTTCCACGCAGATGCCCACTAAGACCTCAGGGCCCACGCCGAGGGCTCGCAGGTGACAGGCCAACCGATTCGCGCGGCTATTCAGCTCATGATAGGTCAAGCACTGGTCCTGGAAAGCGACCGCGAGGGCGTCGGGCGTCCGTTTCGCCTGAAGCTCGACGAGCTGATGAACACATCGATCCTTGGGATACGCGAATTGGGTCGTGTTCACCTCCGCCAGCAGACGATGGCGTTCGGCCTCACTGAGCACAGCGGTGGAGTGACGAGCGTCGTTCATGCCTGCACGGTCCTTCTCGCCTCTTTGAGACTGTTGTGCGATACGCCACTACGCGTGTCGATCGGACTCTTCCTATCCTCCAAGCTCTCTGAGAATTTGTTGGGCGCTGGCTGCCCCCTCGAACCCCGGGTTGTGCTGAAGCGCGCGACGCATCGATGAGGCCGCTTCGGGCTTTCGCCCAAGCATCAGTTGGGTCATGCCGAGATGGAAGTGCGCCAAAGAGTTCCTTGGGAGCAGCTCCACAGCTTTCAGAAGGCTCTGCTCAGCCGCTTTGTGGTCACCCTTCAGATAGAGCACCCACCCGAGCGTGTCGTGGACCTCCCCAAGGTTAGGCGCGAGCTCAATGGCTCGTTGGGCAAGCACAACCGCCTCATCGTAGTTCTTTTTCTTTTCCGCCAACAGGTACGCCAGGTTGTTATACGCGGCCGGTTCATTGGGCAGCAGCGACAGCGCTTTTCGGTACATCTGGATGGCTGGATCCGGCTTTTTCAACCGCTCGAACGCCACTCCCAGTCGAAGATACGCCGGGCCAAGACTCGGCTGAAGCTGGACGGCTTTCTGGTAGGACTCGATCGCTGGCTCGATCTGGTTCTTCCCGAGCTGGAGATTACCGAGCACCATATACGGCACGGCCCCCAAGGGTTGGGCCACGATGACCTCACGGACAAGCGCGATCCCATCGTCGTAGCGACGGCTCTTCCCGTACAACTCGGCGACCGCGAGCCTGGCGTCCAGCAAATTGGGGTTGAGACGGAGCACCCGCTCGAAATGAACCAGCGCCTGATCGTTCATCTGTCGAGAAGCGTAGATCTGACCCAACAGGAGATTCGCCATCAGCTCATTCGGATTGGTTCGAAGCGCATCCAGCAAGGCCGTCTCCGCTTCGGTGTGCTTGAGCTCACCCAGCTTCATCTGAGCCAGCAGCAGGTTGGCCGGCACCGACCCGGGAGCGCGCTCCAGGACCTTTCGAACCTCGACCTCGGCCTGTCTCCGATCATTTTTCGAAAGGTAGGCCCGAGCCAGCGAAAGGCGCACAAATGCGTTGTAGGGGTCCGCTTTCAGGGCGGCCTGACTCGCAGCAATAAACGCGTCAAGCTTCGAGGCGTCCAGCTTCCCGTCAAGGGCGTCGCGCTCAAGCTGGGCGACGGTGAACTTCGGATTGAGCTGAAGCGCCCGGTCATACTCCGCCTTGGCAAGGGCAATTTGTCCCTGCGCGGCATAGGCGCGGGCAAGCCGATAACGCGCCTCAAAGAACTTCGGGTCCTGCTCCACTGCCTGCTTGATCACCGCGACGGCTTCGGCGATTCGCCACTTCTCGAGAAGGGCCGTTCCCAGGAGCAGCTTGGCGTTCGGATTTTGAGGGTCAGGTATTGAGAGCCGTTCGGCCAGCGTCACGGCCTCGTCGTATCGGCCTTTTTTCATGTAAAGATCCACCAGCGCGTATCGCAGCCACGGGAGATCGGAACGGGTTTTAGCGGCCGCTTCGATATGCGCGATCGCCTGGTCGTATCGGTTCTGAGAGATCAAGAGGTTGACGAGGAGCACCAACCCCGGAACATGGCTGGGATCTGCTTTCAGGACCGCTTTGAGCTGTTCTTCAGCTTCACTGTCCCGATGCTGTCTGAGATAGAGGCCCCCCAGGTTGTAACGGGTCTGCAAGGATTTTTCGTCGCCCTTCAGTGCCTCTCTGAAGATCTCCTCGGCTCGCTTTTCGTCTTTCTTTGCGACGTACAGCGCGCCCAAGAGATTGCTCATCCGGACGTCTTTGGAATCCTGGGCGAGCACGCTCTGCATGTAGCGAATGCCCTCGTCTGGTCCCTCTCGCCGCACCAATTCATTCACTTTGAACACCACTGCGGTGTAGTTTTGAGGATCCGACTTGAGGACCGCCTCGAACTCTTTCAGCGCCTCTTGCGGCTTTCGCTCCACCTCATAGACGCGACCTCGAGCCAGATGGATGGGCAGATAGTTGGGATCAAGCTGGCGCGCTCTTTCAAACGTCTCGTGGGCCTTAGCGAAATCGCCTTTCGCGGCATACGCCATGCCCAAGAGATGATAGAGCCGGATGTCATCGGGTGCGGTCTTGATGGCTACACTGACCGCTGCGACGGTCTCGTTGGGCTTTCCGAGCTGGAGTTTCGCGATGCCAACGTTGATCAGATACTCCGTTGAGCCTGCGTATTCTTTTCCGACTTCCTCGAATGCCTTCAAGGCTTCCTTCGGTTTGCCGTACCGAAGGTATGCCACCCCCAATCCGTACCGGATCATCGGATTTGATGGAGATCGCTTCAAGGCTTCTTCAAACTGGCTGACTGCGAGCGGCACGTTATTGGTGCCCAAATACGCGTGTCCCAGCAAGAAGCGGAGCGGAGCTGATTGAGGCGCTCGTTGAATGAGCGGTGACAGCGCCTGGACCGCATCGTCACTTCTATTGGCCCGTATGTAAAGCTCACCGAGAGTCATTTCAACCTGTGGAGATCGCGTGGGTTTGGGAATGGCTTCAAGCTCGGCAATCCCCTGGGCATACCTCCGCTCGCCGGAATAAAAGCGGGCCAACGCCAGTCGCGGGCGCAGCGAAGCCGGGTCGAGCGCTTTGGCCCGAAGGAACGCTGACTCCGCGCCAGCGCGGTCCTTCCTTGCCGCGAGCAACTCCCCGAGCCCCACGTGCGCATCGGTGTAATTCTGATTTCTCGCGAGGGCCGCTTGATAGGACTGCTCGGCATCGGCATCCTTGCCGAGTTCGGCGAGGATGTCCCCTTGGGTTTTGTACAGCTCGGCCAGATTCTGGTCGCGTTGGATCGCGGTCTTGACGAGGTCGAGCGCCTCACCGAGCCTCTTCTTCCCTTTGAGGGCCAAGCTCGTGAGATAGATGCCTTCGACATTGCCCGGATCGGCCTTTCTGATCGAGTTCGCCTCAGCCAAGACGTCGTCCCACGCCTCCAGCTCCACGTACACCGACCCCAGCGCAGCCCGGCCGTCAGGCCAATCCGGGGTCAGGGTCGTGACCTTTTGCAGTTCCCTGGCAGCATCCATCAACCACCCTTTTCCTTTGTAACTCAGTCCGAGATGGTACAACGCGGGCGTGAACTTCGGGTCGATCTGGAGGG
>DATEAO010000407.1:0-4312 GCA_035288345.1 Candidatus Methylomirabilota bacterium
TCGTGCGACGGGCGATGTCGGACCGCGTCGCCTGGTCTAGCTGGTCAGAGCCGATGACGTCTAGCCAGTACTGAGACTGCTCTTGGATCTCCTGCCGTTTCATGGAAGGCTCTCCGTTCCTCGCTTGCGGAAATGGGCCTCTACCCTTCGGGGGAAGGCCCGGGACCAAAGTGTGGGGATAGGACCGCACCAGGACGGTCCGCGGGCGACTATGGAGCCCGGCTAGGTATCGTCGAGGGTAGGACTGACCTTCCGGCGGCTGGGCAAAGGCAGGACCCGCGTGGTCCACGCCAAAACCGCCTTTTCTAGACTCAGAGCTCCGCCACCGCAGACTCGCGGTCGTATACTGTTGATTTTATTCGACTTGGGCTCAGGACGCATGGCGAACCTCGATCCAGAGGGGGTAACCCCAAGGTATTAGATCGAAGACCTGGATGTCAAGTGAGCGGGATTGACCTTTCGCGTCCGGGTGTTAGGTTGGCTCGCATCGAGCCCCAGACGGATTTGGCTGTTGGCGCTCCCTTCCTTGGGTGATCTACTGCCATACCCAGACCGGTTCGAGGCCCACTGCTCGGCACGTGGTCCTGATCACGATCAATACCCTTCGCGCTGATCGCCGGGGTTACTATGGGAACCCGAATGTGGCGACTCCCCATCTCGATCGGCTGGCCAAGGAGGGGGCTCTCGCCCTGGACGCGACCGTCCACGCTCTCTATGCCCATCGTGTTCGTTCGGCATGCCCTCGCCCACCCTCCACCAGGCCCCCCCTCCATCCGTCGAGCACTCCAAGTGCGCCCTTCATGCGACAATTTCCAGGAAACATTCGCCCCCAGACCCTTGCTCGCTCAAACCCCAGGCGTTTCCCCACCCCAATAGAGCTCCTCTCGGCCCAGGACATTTTCCGGACCACTTGCATGCACACCGTCCTGAGATACGATCTCCTATCCGTTCTCCCATCCGTCCGGAGAACATTCTGTTCGATGATCTTGGTTGATAACTCTTTGGTCCGTAGGCCTTCTGCTCTCAGCAGCTCCGTCTGCTACCACGAACCCGCTTGCTCCAGGTCCTCATCCACACCAGCGCGACGGCCTGCGGCGACGGCGGTTCCATTGTTTTTCGATGTGAAACGATGTGATAGAATAACTCAAGGATTTCTGATAACCAAAGTCATTCTCCAGCAGATGTGAACCGCCCTGTGCGACTGGTCTCGCTCAGAGACTGGGAAGGCCCGTACCCCGGACCACATCCTCGTCGCAGGGGGCGTGGGCGGTGAATTCCGCTCCCGCTCGTAACAGCGGCGAGAGGACCAAAGACGAGGACACCGAATCAGCTTGTACAACCTGTCTACGGAACCGGATCGACCCCAGGGAGGAGTATGGGCGATGTATGACCTCACGACCTTTTCGCTTCAGGAGATGACCAGGTGCAGCAGCGTGCTGCGGCGCCTGGGCCACCAAGCTGAAAGTATGGAAGACGCCGCCAGTAGAATTGTCCGCTACCTCTATGACCAGCTAATTGACAGCCAGACCGGCGAAAAATCCTGCGCACTGGTTCGTTTGTTTGCGACACAGCCTTATCAAGAACTTGACACCGATCTGCGCGCCTTTGCCAACACGATGTTAGGCGGCGAGCCCGAATCTTCAACGATGAAATGTCTGACGCTCATGGCGACGGTTGGAGACAAAGTGGAGTGGAACACGCGGAGACGCTCTGCGGAACACAAGGCGATCCCTCTGCCGAGCCCCAAGGCGGTCGAGAAGTTGCCCATGATTACCCAGCTTGTGAATCAGTTCGGGCTGGACGTAAGTACCGTCCTGAGGCCAGATCCGAGTCTTTTGGTAGACGTCGAACAGAAGACCTACAACGTTTTTTACGTGCCCGAGGCGCTCGGAAGCCCCTACGTTCCTGCGCAGAAGGATTTTGTGATCCCTTTTGACATCCAGTCCGTGTTGGGATTCGGCGGTATGCTGCCGTCGGGCAATCTCTTCGCGGTTATCATGTTTTCAAAGATCCACATCCAGCGAGAGACCGCCGAGATGTTTAAGACTCTGTCTCTGAGCGCGAAGGTGGCCCTGCTGCCTTTCGTAAACGGGAAGATTTTCACGTAATGGAATGTCTCTTACTCGGAACTTAGGAAGGTCCTCATGAGAGACGAAATAGCCACTGAGAAAACGGTACAAGTGGAACGGCTCCGTTCCCAGGTCGTAGCCCTGGAGCAATTGCTGGAAGTGCACGAGCAGGCAGTGCTCGAACAATCCGAGCGCCTTGAGCGGACGCTGGAGAGACTCGGTGAACGCACTCATCTGTTAGAAGAAGAAATCACCGAGCGCAAAGAAGCGGAAGAGAGCTTGCGGCAGTCGGAAACGCGTTATCGCTCTCTCGTCCAGGGCGCGACGTATGGCATCTGCCGCTCCACGCCGGAGGGGCGGTTTCTCGAGGTCAATCCTGCCCTGGTAGCGATGCTCGGCTATGACTCGGAAGCGGAGCTCCTTGACGTCGACATCGCCAGGAATATCTATCAGGACCCCGGTGACGCTGCCCAACTAAGAGAGCAGCTCGATCAGAATCGTCTTGAGAGGGCGGAAGTCCTCTGGAAGCGTAAAGACGGTAGACAGATCACGGTTGCGCTCAGCGGGCGCTTGGTGAACGAGCCCGGCGGCTCGGGAAGCTTCGAGTTCATCGTCGAGGACGTGACCCAACGTCGGGCCCTGGAACAGCAGTTCCGCCAGGCGCAGAAGATGGAGGCGGTGGGAAGATTGGCGGGCGGAGTGGCACATGATTTCAACAACTTGCTGACGGTCATCACCGGCTATGCGGGGCTCCTTCTGGAGAACGTCGGCCCTAACGATCCAATGAGCAGGGACCTCAAGGACATCAAGAACGCTGCCGACCGGGCTGCCTCGCTCACTCGCCAGCTTCTCGCCTTCAGCCGCAGGCAGGTACTGCAGCCAACGGTTTTGAACCTCAATGGCGTGGTGGCAGACTCGGAGAAGATACTCCGGCGTGTGATCGGCGAGGACATCGACCTGCTCACGGAACTTGACCCGGCACTGGGCCGGGTCAAGGCCGACGCGGGACAGATCGAGCAGGTCATCATGAATCTAGCGGTCAACTCCCGCGACGCCATGCCCGAGGGAGGTAAGCTGACGATTGAAACCACCAACGTGGACCTGGACGAGGACTACTGCCGCCGACATGTAGCCATAGAGCCCGCTCCCTACGTCATGCTCTCGGTGAGCGATGACGGCTGCGGAATGGACGAGGAGACGTGCTCCCGGGTCTTTGAGCCCTTCTTCACCACCAAAGAAAGGGACAAGGGCACGGGGCTGGGCCTGGCCACGGTCTACGGAATCGTCAAGCAAAGCGGCGGTTTCATCTGGGTGTACAGCGAGCCCGGCCAAGGCGCGACGTTCAAGGTGTACCTGCCGCGAGTTGAGGAATCTGCCGAGCGAGTCGAGCCACCTCGCGCCCCGGGAGAAGCGTTTGTCGGTTCCGAGACGATCCTGTTGGTGGAAGACGAAGAGGCGGTGCGGACTCTAACCCGACGGGTCCTCCAAAAGTGCGGTTACACGGTGCTGGCGGCTCGCAACGGGGGAGAGGCTCTTTTGCTCTGCGAGCAACACGAACGTCCCATTCACCTGATGCTCACCGATGTCGTGATGCCTCAGATGAGCGGCCGGGAGTTGGCCGAGCGCCTGGCGCCGCTGCGGCCGGAAATGAAGGTGCTTTATATGTCCGGCTATACGGACAATTCGATTGTCCACCATGGGGTATTGGACGCGGGCGCGTCTTTTCTTCAGAAGCCTTTCGCCCGGGACGGCCTAGCGCGGAAGGTGCGAGAGGTACTGGATGCACGTCCTCATGACTGAGCACGACGTCCGCCTAGGCCCGCGGCCGAGTCCATCCCATCGTCCGGGCAAAATTTCCGCGAGCAGAAAGTTGACTCTTTACCGGGAGCCCGCGCCGGCAGGGAGTGGATCGCCGGACGCCGCGTAGGCTCGGCCTTCCTCCCGTTCCGACTCGAGCACACGGATCACGTCTTGCACCGTGGTCTTGGAGGGAGGTTTTGCAAGACGGTAACCTCCGCCGATGCCGCGCGTGCCGATGGCGATTCCTGACCGAACGAGCTGCCGGAAGACCTTGGACAAGCCTCCTTCGAGATCCCGTAGCGCTCCGCCACTCCCGTAACGGTGACGGGCCCTTCGCCGGCGAGGGCCATCTCCATCGCCGCATAGAGCGCGTAGCGAGTGCTCTTGTTGAGATTCATCGTTCTCCTTAGTGGTAATCAGCTGGTTCGGGTCTTCTCCAGATC
>DATEAO010000408.1:0-4705 GCA_035288345.1 Candidatus Methylomirabilota bacterium
AAGGGGTCGAGCAGCTCCGGAACCTTCGCGACGATGTTGGGGGTGAATGGCGGCGGCTCGCCATTCCGATACGCGCGCCACCACGCGGCGTGCCGCACCATCTCAGAGTCACAGGTCACTCCGTCGATCGTGACGCGTGGCGACGTGGCAGCCGCGTTGACCGCCTGCCGGAGGCGCTGCGGAGTCAGCGTTTGCAGGAGCAGCTTCCGAGGTCTCAGCTCGGATTCAAACTCGTCGTATCTGAAACCGCCCAGCTTCGGGTCTGCCAGCTCGACGCTCGAGAACCGAAACGGCCGGCCCGAGTTCAAGGACGTGGCGTTCAGGATGAGGTTGGGGACCTTCGAGGTGTTGGCGGCGTTGGCGTTGTACGCCTCGATGCCTTGCGTGATCTGCTGCCCCCCGGGGCTGAACCGCACCGCCCTCAACAGGATCTTTCCTGGCCGCCACAACGTTTGCCACCACGAGTCCTGTCGGAGCTGCTCCACAACGCCGCGATAGAGATGACGCTCGTAGAGGCGGGACATTCGCTTGCCGAGAGTGTGCTCGGTCAGGAGCACGCGAAGGATGCCGAGCGGATTCCAGAACAGACGGGTTCGGAGGTTCTTTTGGATGGCTGCGGTCAGGCGCTCTTGGAGCTCTCGAACGATCTCGAGGTAATCGTCTCGGCTGAGGTTGGCGCGCTGGTCGAGCCGCCGCTTGAGCAGCAGGACGTACAGCGCTCCGATGATCGATCCGCCGGAAACTGTGGAGAGCACCTCGACAAAGCGGAGCAGGTCCAGCTCGGCCATCCGGCGCAGCACGCCCAGATGAAAGAGCGATGCGCGGAAGCCGCCTCCCGCGAGCGCCAGCCCGAGCTTGTCCCGCCGAGGTGGGGGGGCGTTGGTCACAGCCATATTCTCGGGGTTCGGGATCCGGGGTTCGGGGTCGGCATTTCGAATCATGACCCTCCTTTCCAAATCCCGGATCGAGGGGAGTCTAAAGCGAGATGCAAAGCGCGGTCAAGGGATTCTTTTGTGAAATTGACAGAAAGGCCCTCGCTCGGGTATCCATAGAGCGGTGCGTCGCACAAACGATGTCGGTTCGCAACTGTCTTGACCGGACACGGGCAGGGAGACACGATGGCAATCAGCGCAGCCGCCGCCGCCTCGCTTCCGCGCCGGATCACGCTCGTTTCCATCTCGCTGCCTCTTTGGATCCTTCTCGTCGTCCGCATCCTGGCGTTTGCTGGCGTGCAGTGGGACGTGGCATGGCACCGGAGCCTTGGGCGCGAGAGTTTCTGGAGTCCGCCGCATCTCGTCATCTACGCGTCGCTCGGCGTGGTGACGCTCATCGCGCTCTGGGTGATCGCTCGCGAAGGATGGGTTCGGGGGTATGGTCTGGTCGTGCTTGGTGGCGGCATCGTCTATCTCTCAGCGCCGTTCGATGAGCTGTGGCACCGCTGGTACGGCCTCGATGTGGACATCTGGAGCCCGCCGCACCTCAGCGGCATCGCAGGGGGGTTCATTATTGCGCTCGGGAGCGTCTACGCGTTGGCTGCGGAGCTCGGCCAGCTCGGGCGGCTGGATCGGACAGATTCGCTCCGGCCGCTCCGTCACGCGCGCGCGACGGACTGGACGCTCATCGTGTTTATTGCCCTGCTTCTCACCAGCCCGCTCTTTGCGATGGGACGCTATACGATCGTCGCCGTGTCACGGGACGCCGTCTTTTATCCGATTATGGCCGGGCTCGCTGTCCCGGCCATCGCCGTCGCGAACCTGAGGGCGACCGGTTACCGCTGGACCGCGACCCTCACCGGGTTTTCCTATATCGCACTGATGCTGTTGATGGCTGCGATTGTCATGGCCATGGGCTTGAAGCCGACGTCAGCGCCACCTCTGCTGCTCATCCCCGCACTTGCGATGGATCTCTTCTACGCGGCGCGACGACGGACCGGTGGTCTCGTTGCTGCCATCATCGCGGGAGTGGTTTTCTCGTTGGTCTTTTATTGGACCGAGTACGCATGGAAGCTTTGGCTCGTCGGATTTACCTGGCGACCTGACCGGATGCTTATCGGGCTCCCGCTCTCGCTGCTCGCCGGCGGACTTGGTGGGTCTCTCGGCTACCTGCTCGGCAACTCATTCCGCGATGTCTCATCGGCGGAATCTGCGAATCCCCATTGACAAATGGCCGGGAGTAAGAGTAATAAAAAGCACTCGTGACTGAGATGCGAAGGGAATCAGCCGAACAGGAGAGGCGCACCCACTGGGCAGAAGCTCAGTGGTCGTGCGTCCCTTGTATTGGAGGAGGCTCATGAGTGGCTCAAAAAGATTCCTTTTACTCGTTTCTCTCCTCGTGGTGTCCGGATGTGCCCCCGCGACCTATCGGGCTCACCCCCTTTTCGAAAGCAGATTGTCGGGAGCACGCACTGTCGCGCTCATGCCCGCGGACGTCAAAGTCTATCAGATCAGCGCCGGAGGGGTCAGAGAGCTGATGGATGAGTGGTCCGTTGAGGCGAAGCGGAACACGAGCATGGCGGTGATGAGCGAGCTGTCGAGCAAGACCGGTTTGAGCTTCAAGGAGTTCTCCCCGGACAACAACCCGCTGCTCGACGAGGAGTATCAGGATGTCAAGCCGCTCTTCGAGGCTGTGGCGAGCAGCATACTTGCTCATACCTATCGACCGGAGACGCAGTTTTCTGAAAAGCTCACGAAGTTCGACTACACGCTTGGCCCGGTCCAGATGTTCGGTCAAGCTGCCAACGCCGATGCGCTGTTATTCATTTACGGTGTTGATAATGTCTCGACGGCCGGACGGGTGGCTCTCCAGACAATCGGGATGATTATCGCCGCTGCCGCGGGAGTCGCGATCGTTCCCCAGGGAGGTCAGACGGTTCTCATTGCAGCATTGGTCGATCCCGGGAGCGGCGATGTACTCTGGTTTGATGTGAGAAGCAGCGCAGGGGTGCACGACCTCAGGAAACCCGAGAGCGCCGGGTCTCTTGTCGGCCAACTGTTTTCTAATTTCCTCGGTGCGAAAAAGTGAGAAAACGCTTCAAACAGCGGCTCGCATGCCTCTCTGTCGCCCTCATGGGGTTGGGGCTTCAGGGGTGCGAGACGACGGCGCTGGCCCCGATGGGGGCGGCGCCGGGCAGGCTGTCGCTTGAACCCGATGAACGCCGGCTCTGGCTGCGCGCCGAGGAAGAGCAGCGCCGCCTTGATCGGAGCGGGCTCCTCTACGACGATCCGCGTCTGAATGAGTACGTCAACAGTGTGGCCGATCGGCTGCTCGCTCCCGAGGTGAGAGCCAACGGGTTTTCTCTGACGATCCGGGTCATCAAGAATCCCACCCTGAATGCGTTTGCGTTGCCGAACGGAGTCATTTACGTCCACACCGGGATTCTCGCCCGGATTGAGAATGAGGCTCAATTAGCCACGCTCCTCGGCCACGAGCTGACCCATGCCACGCACCGACACGCCGTGAAACGGTTCAGGGATCTTCAAAACAAAGCGGCGCTCGCCGCGACCTTTGGGGTGCTTGGATTGCCGTTTGGGCTGATCGGGGCGCTCGCCAGTGCGCTCGGGCAGTTGGGCACCATCGCTTCAGTGTATGGCTACTCACAGGAAAACGAGGCCGAGGCCGACAAGGAAGGGCTCACACTCATGGTCAATGCGGGATACGATCCTCGCGAGGCGCCGAAGCTCTTCACGCACATGAAAGAGTGGCTGGAAGAGTCAAAGGTGAAGGAGCCATTTTTCTTCGGCACTCACCCTCGGTTGCAGGAGCGCGTCGAGAGTTACCAGCAACTGCTCAGTGGCCCCTTTAAGGACGTGGAAAGCCGGCAGGGACGAACAGTGCGGACCGATGAGTACCTCTCGGTGGTTCAGCCGGTGATCCTTGACAACGCGGTCCTGGACCTGCAAGCGGGCCGTTTTCTGGCGGCCCGGAAGGAGCTTCAAAAGTTCAGTACACTTTCGCCAACCGATGCGCGACCGCACTACTACCTTGGAGAGAGTTATCGGCGGGAGAATGATTCGAAAGAGCGCGACCAAGCCGTTCCGGCGTACGAGCGTGCGATCGCGCTGGACCAAAGCTATGCCGATCCTTATCGCGGCCTTGGGACGCTTTACTACCAGACGGGAAAGAAGCGCGAGGCCCGGGTTGCGTTTGAGCGGTATCTCGCGCTGGCCCCGGACGCGGCGGATCGTGCGTACATCGAGCGCTATCTTCAAGAGTTGAGCGAGGGGGGAGGGGAATCATGAAGCGCATGCTGATTGGGCTATTGCTCCTGCTCACGGCGGGGTGTGCTCCCTATTCGAGGGTAAGCGGCAACGCCACGATCTCCGAGCTTGGGATTGAGGCAGCCCTTCCGGACGGATGGTATCGGGCGAACCGCGTCACCGATGCGTTGTTGATCACTAAAGATGGCTTCCCGCTCCAATTCATCAGGATCGAGCGAGTCGAACACGACAAAGAGCTGCAGTTTACGAAGCGCAAATTCTCACCCGGAATGCCGCCCCACGACGTGGCCGAGCTGGAAGCCGATAACCTGCGGTCAGCAACGGGGATCAGTAATTTCGAGCTGCTCGACAATCGCCCGGTCATCATCGGCGGGCTTCAGGGGTTTCGCCTCGACTTTCAGTGGCGCACGAGTGACGGTCTCCGGGTGAAGCGAACGCACTACGGCTTCATGAAGGACAAGTGGGTCTATCGGATCGTCTATCACGCC
>DATEAO010000409.1:0-4092 GCA_035288345.1 Candidatus Methylomirabilota bacterium
GAGCCTCGGCTGCCGCCCGACGACCCGCCCCCGGCACGGGCCCAGGCTTCCAGTGGCCAGAGACTCATCGCCGCCAACGCAAGCACAACTGCCAAGATTTTCATTGAGTGTTTCATCATTTCTCCTTTTGACGCGTGTCGCTGGGCTTTCGTGGTGCGGCTGTAAGCCGTGGTGGTCGGGGAGGGCACCTCAACCACAAGCAATGGAACCCCTTCATTACCCCGTTTTGAGACATGGGAGGGATTCGTCACAAGAACCACGTCCGGCTGAACCTCGGCCGGGGCCGTGAAGTGATCCGAAAGCGTGCGCGCGAGCCTGAGCACGACCCGTTGATGGAGCGGGCTTGGCGCCGGCGCCACGTGGACCTTCCCATCGATCAGCTCGTACCGCTTGCCGTCCGCGGCGATCCCGCAGTAGTCGTCGTAGACCAGTCTCGTCTTGAGTTCGGTCGCCACTATTCCGTCACCTCTTTGGGAGTATACTCCACCGCGAAGGAATGAGCACAATGAACGTCGCCCGGTGCATGAAGATGGGGCTTGCGGCGCCGGGTAAACCCCGCGATAATTCAAGCACCTCATTGTCGAAGGCCCCATCGTCGATGTGTTCGAGCTTGACTGAATTTGTGAGAAGGATTATCGTGTCCCCCGCTCGGCGCGACCGCCGGGCGGCGCGACTAGGGAACGCGCGCGAGCAGCGAAGGGCTGAATGACTGAACGGACAAAGGGGGAACGATGAAGCAGAAAGAGATCTACATCAGGAACCTGGAGAAGGAAGACCTTTCCGCCATCGTCAACATCGAGGAGCGACTGACGGGCGTCGCCCGGAAGGATTACTGGGAGAAGCGGATCGAGATCTCGGAGGCCATACGCCCGCACTGGGCTTCCCTCGTCGCCGAATTGGACAACCGCGCGGTCGGTTTCGTCCTGGGGCGGGCGGGGGAGCTGGAGTTTGGGTTACCCGGAACCGTGGCCTGGATCGAGATCATCGGCGTGGACCCGGCCTACCGGGGCCAGGGGGTGGCGCGAGCCCTCATGGAGCGGTTCACGGCCTCTGCTGAGGATCACGGCATCAAGAACGTTTTCACCCTGGTGGACCGGAACAACCCCCAGATGGAGCAGTTCTTCTCCCGGCTGGGGTTCATTCAGGGGAGGATGCTGCACTTCCAGAAAGAGATCAAGTAAGCAACTCTGCTCCATACGCTTGTTTGGCCGAACGGCGCGGACTTTGATCCCGCGATACTCCACAACTGGCCCGAGTCGGGCTCTGCACTTAAGGTTTTGGCTGAGAAGTGGAGTTCAAATCGGGGCCCCGCAGGAGTCGCCACATAAACCGCCGCTTAAGCCAGCGGACCTTCATCGAATCGATTTTAATCCCCGAGCAGTTCGGCTTCTTCCTCCTCGCCCTCCGCAACCGCTTCCGCCACTAATCTTCCACTTCGCACTTGAATCCGGCGGCTTCCGAAAGTTTAACCTCTCCGGGAGAGCCATGGGCTATTGGGTTTTCCGTTTGCAGATTCTCGCTCGGCCATGGTATCTATCTCTCAGGGGTTGAGAGGAATGCCTACGACCGTCGCTGCCGTGTTCAGGAACGGAGTGTTAAAGCCCACCCGCAAACTCAAACTGCGTCCCAACGAGAAGGTGAAGCTACAGATTCTTCGTCAACGCAAGGAGCCAGCGGCCAAGAAACTTGGCGCGCTAGCTGGTGCCTTCTCCGAGCTTGCAGCGCTGAGTGAAAGAGACCTGGCGGCCGCCAAACGGCTCTGGACCCGCAGCCTCAATAAACAGATTCGGCCTCTCCCCCGCAAAGGTCCTCGGCGCTGAGGACTTACGTCACCGATACCCACAGTCTTGTCTGGTACCTTGGCGCCCCGGCGCGTCTCGGACCTCGGGCGCAGCAAGCTTTCGCAGAGGCAGCCGACGGTCACGCCAGAATTATCGTCCCCGTTATCGTCCTCGCGGAGATTCTCTTTGCAATCGAACGTAAACGGATTCAGGCGGACTTTCTCGAGATTGTCCGCAGCATCCGCTCTCTGCGCTATTTCCGGATAGTCCCACTTCGATTGGAGCTCGTTCTTCGGCTTCGGACGCTGGCCGGAATCCCCGAGATGCATGACCGAATCCTCGTCGCCGAAGCCCTCTCGCGGAGGGCAAGTCTCCTTAGGCGCGATGAAGCCGTCACCAAGTCCGGCGTGGTAGGGACCGTCTGGTAGCAAAGTTCAGTCGAGCGACTTTCCCGGTATGTATCTATAGCCGGTCGATCGGACACTGGGCGAGACTTGAGACTGGTCTTAAGCCGTGAAATAGACCGCGGGCCAATAGTAAGATAGGCTGGCAGAGCGGAAGTATTTCCTGGTCAGACAGTGCTTGACAGGTTATTCCCAACGGAGAGATATTGCGGACAATTCTACTCCAAAGGGACCACTAGGGCTGCCGGGATAGGCCGCCGAAATAATCGCGCCTGCCGCAGCCCATTTTAATAGTTTGGCGTAAGGGATCACGGTGGCGACGAAGAAGGCGATTCTCGAAGGCGCACCAAACGGAGGCGTGGCGGCGGCTGTGTCCGCCGCCGTCGCGGTACTGTTCGACCGTGACGCCTTTCTGTTCCAGGTCGACGCCAACGAGCGATCCATCACGCATCGCCTCGCCGTCCATCTGGCGCCGCGCTTTCCCGACTGGCATGTGGACTGCGAGTACAACCGGGATGGCTTCGATCCCAAGATGCTTTACTGGGCTGGGGACGGTGATGACCCGAGCGAGACCGACGGTAGCCGTGTCTATCCGGACATCATTGTGCACCACCGTGGAAAGCCGGAAAACCTGCTTGTGATCGAGGTCAAGAAGTCCACGTCCAACAGGTCGGATGAGGCGGACCTCACGAAGCTCCAGGCTCTCCGTCAGCAACTCGGCTACCAGTATGCCCTGTTCCTCCGCTTCGGGTGTGGAGCCGTAACCCCGACGCTTGAGAAGGTCGTATGGAGCTGACGCGCTGCCTCACGCGAACCCCATGCTGGCGAACGTTAGACTACAACTCAGGTCGATGATTTACAGGGATTGGCTAACGGCGCGAATACGCACAAGCGTGTCCCTATAGAGATCACATGGCGATGCCAGCGCAACGCTTCTCCCCCAAGGAGTTCTTGAAGGGCAGGCGTCCGGAGCGGTTCTCCGACTCTGTCGGTCAGGACTCCCCGGTCCTTGACCGCTCGCTCCTCGAGTACCATCTGGACACTCTCACCAACCGAAGCGAAGAACTGCAATTCGAAACCTTCGCTCGCCGGTTGCTGGAGCACACGGTTTGCCCGAACCTCCTACCGCACACGGGCCCGACAGGAGGCGGAGATAGCAAGGTCGACACGGAGACCTATCCCGTCGCGGAGGCCCTTGCGATGGGGTGGTACATCGGCATAGGGGACCAGGCCGCGACCCAGCGCTGGGCGTTCGCCTTCAGTGCCAAGAAAGACTGGCGCCCGAAGCTGAAATCGGACATCGCCAAGATCGTCAGCACGCGCCGCGGATACACAAAGGCGTTCTTTGTCAGCAACCAGTACGTCCGGGACAAAGAGCGCGCTGAGATCGAGGATGAACTGTGGAAGGAACACGGCCTAGAGGTCCGTGTGTTCGACCGCACGTGGCTACTCGACAAAGTATTTGGTGGACGCCTCGAACAGTTGGCGATCGACGAACTCGGATTAAAGACTTCGGTCCGTCGTGAGATTCGGAAAGGACCGCTCGATACGGAGCGTGAACAAGCTCTTGAAAGCGTCGAGGCCCACATCGCGGGGGCGCTCCAGGAGAACCGCCACACTTCGGGTCTCGTCGAGGACTGCCTTGAGGCCGCGGACCTCGCACGGAGCCTTGAGCGACCACGCACAGAAGTGGAAGGTCTCTATGCGCGTGCCGACCGGCTTGCGAAGCAATTCGGCACACCTCATCAAAGGGTGCGCAGTGCATACGATCGTGCGTGGACAGCCTTCTGGTGGCATGAGGACTATCACCGTTTCATCGAGCTATATGCCGACGTCGAAGCGCGCGCGCGTGGGAGCCCTAACGCTTATGACCTCGAACTGTGGACCAATCTCTTCTTTGTGCTGCA
>DATEAO010000410.1:0-3853 GCA_035288345.1 Candidatus Methylomirabilota bacterium
GAGGGCGGCGATTGTAGGTTTCTTTTTCAGCGGCGGCGGGGCTCTTGTCTACGGGCCCTATGGTCAGGTAACTCGACAGGAGCTTGTGCGAGCTGCAGCTTCACAAGGACCTACTCTACGAGTCGTGACGAGCCAGACCCAAATCCCGCAGATTGGGCTTGGCTTATCGGTCGCGACGGGACCAAACGCGCAAGCCCTTGCCCAAAATATGCAGCCGGGGCTTACTCTGTACGTTGCGGAGATCCCAGTGGCGCTTCTTAGTTTGCTTATTCGAATCGGTCTCGCGATCCCGAAAACCACTACGGGGGTCGATCCCACCGGGGTTATAGGGCAAGAGATTCGTTTTCTTCCAGCGGCGAGCCAATGGATTGTAGGGTTTTTCAAATGAGCGACATTCCCCCGTTCGACCAAGCTGTTGCGAGATATCAAGATTTCCTTGCGTCTCTGCGCCTACCAGGGGAGATTCAATGGATATTTAGAGAAGACATTTCTGTTAAGTACTGGGGCAGAACTTGGGTTCGGGTTCCGATCCCTGCGATAAACCTTGTTTGCGCGCGGCAGTTGTACGACGTCGGCCGTCAAAGGGATATCGGCGTCTTGTTGAACCTGTTTTGCATTCTTAATCAAACAGCCTGCTGTTATGTGTGGATTCCAAACAATGAGGAAGAAGCCAACCGGATGTTACTTCGCGGTCTGAAGTTGTCAGTTCCAAATTCACCAAGGATCGCGAAACAGTTGCGCAGGAGAACACTCGTAACCGTCACGCATTTCTTGCACGGAAGAACCCAAGTCGATCCTCAACTAGAAGATGTTCCGTTGCGAGCAGATTGTGAATTCTCCGCGGTTGGATCCGCTTCGTGGCAGCCGTGAAGCTCTCTCGGTTACAGACCCTTTGTTCGATAAAGTGGAAGGATACCGGACTTGAAAAACGCTCAAGAGGGAAGCTCCACTGCAGAAAATCGGTGATGAAGAATCTTGTGAGATTGGTAGTAATTCTGGGTCTTCGGCAGAATTTGTGGGCTACGGAGCCCGTCGGCGCCCTGATGGAGCGACCGGAAAAGGCCGCGATTAAGTGGAAAACAGCTCCCCAGCCTTTCAGTGGCGACATCGCCGAGCGGGCCAGATTCATCAAAGTTGCGCCCTACCATACAGTTGGCGCCACTCCAGACTCCAGGTTACCCACAGATTCTGCGGAGGAGCCGTAATTCTAACCCTGGTTGGGTGCGTGGTTGGATCGTTCATTGGACGAGGCAATATTCCAAAGAAAGAGCGGGAAAAATTGATCCAGCGCGTTGGGCCGCTGAGAATCGAATCAGCAGACATCGGGACAGTTCTTCAACGTGTTGTTGATTCCGCCGAAGTACCGGTCTACATCGACGTATGTGCCATTCTCTTGAGCGAGAAGGTAATTCTCAAGACCGAACAACCAATGTCGGTAGAGAAACTTCTCGAGGGAAATTTGTCTATGGAATAGACGGGTGGATCCAATGGATGAGGGCATTTGTGGGAACGTGATAGCTCGATGCGCGCATACTTAGCCAAAGGTGTCAGGAAGCAGTTTGCCCTTCGTCTCAAGCAGGCTGCCCCGGAATTTGCCGAGGCTAAAGGCGAGAGCATTCCTCGCGGGGATCGCCTCTACGTGTGGGAAGTCTCGCCCCGGCAACGCTTCTATTTGCTCCTGCAGTTTCATCCACACGAAGACTGGTTCACACTCGAAGTCGCGATCTCTCGAAGCGGCCGATGGCCAGCCTTTCTCCTGCAGCCCAACTCGCCGGATTCATACGTAAAGGACGGTGATTTGCGGTTCCGGCTTGGGAGGCTGTGGGCACCTCCGCAGAAGGACGTGTGGTGGGAATTGGCTCCACGGCCTCCGGCGAACGCTTCTTTGGAGGCGTACATGAACCGAGTCCCGGTCGAGGAACTGCTTTCTAAGGTTGAACCGCTGGTGGTAGACGCCGTTGGACAGATCATACAGCACGCACTGCCATACTTTCAGAAGTTCCGAGTGGACGCTGCGTCGACTGGAGACTGAGGCTTGACGCTTCTTGAAGGACAGGTCGCTTGGATGAAAGCAACGGCCGCGCCTTCCGGCCGATGCTTAGATTCCAGAAGGTTGGTCTCTGCGCTTGGGCGCTTTGGTGGATGGCGCGCTGGAGAGACAGGCTTCTTCGAAGGTCGAACGTAACGCGGGATGAAATCCTGAACGAAGTTACTTTTTAGTACCCGAGAGCTCGGGGTTCCCCAACGCCCCCCGCGACGGGATTCATGGGTGGTTTCATATGCCCCGATCTCGGAAGTTGGTCTTCGTCGCCTTCGTCATCCTGTGCCTCGCTCTGTCTGCCCGAGCGCAGCAGGTTCCGACCGAACGTGGGTTCGATTGGTTGGACGGCCGGCTCGTTGACGGCGGTGTCGAAGGACGTCTTGACGCGAGTCGGTCCGCTCTTTGCATCTTGGCGTTCGAGCAGGCCGGGGCTCTGCTTGCGGCGGAGCGTCTGAGTCTCCCAGTCTTCACGACGCTCTCGGAAAAAGTCTTCCAAGGGCTCGGGAGCGGAGACGTGTCGGTTCTCTCCGGATTTCAGGAGCCCGACGGATCGTTCGGCGGGGATCTGGCTCTTACCGCATGGGCGGTTCTGGCGGAGGCACGCGCGGGGGCGAGCGATCCGCAGGGGGTGTCGTTCCTCCGGTTACGGCAAAACGCCGACGGGAGCTGGGGGGATCGGAACTTTGCCTTTCATACGGCCCTGGTGAGTTTCGCTCTCCTCTCGATGGACGCGGGCGACGCGTCGGGACTTTCCGGCATCGAGTTTCTTCTCGAGGCGCAGTCTCCGACCGGGGGCTGGGCGGGCGACGTCGCCGCGTCTTCTCTTTCGTTGCTGGCGCTCGAAGCGGGATCGGCGCCTTTGGCGGCGCTCGAGGCGGGGGCGAGGTTTCTGCGCGAGGTACAAGTTTCTTCGTCGGGGTGGGGGGCGTATGCGGGGCGGCTGCCGGATGTCATTCCCACCGCTCTTGCGGTTTGGGCGCTCGCGAGCATCGATAGCCGGGATCCGGCGATCGCTGCCGGAGTGAGGTTTCTCGAAGAGCAACGAAACGGTGTGGGCGGCTGGTTCGATACCAGCCTGGTTGCGCGGGATACGAGTCAGCTTCTTCTCGCGAAGAGAGAAGCCGATCTCGATCCGGGGGCTCTCGCTTTAGGGCAGCAGTTCTTGCTCGGGCGCCGGAGCGAGAACCACCACGATTTCGCGCGGACGCTCGAAGGATTGATGGCGGCGGGGGATGACCCGGGCGCTTTCATGGACGAGCTGGCGCGGCGGCAGAATGCGGACGGTGGTTGGGGTCTCGACCCGTCCCACGAAAGCGACATCCTAACGACGGCTCTCGCGCTCCGTTCCCTCCGGCGTGCGGGGTTCACCGACCTCGCCGCGGCGGGTCGCGCGTTCGACTTCCTTGCCTCGGAGCGGCGCGCCGATGGTGGGTGGGAGATCCAGCCGAACGAGGTCTCACACACGGTGGTGACGGCCGAGGTCCTGTCGGCACTCGGCCTCTGGAAGGACCGGTTCGACCTCTCCTCTCTCATTGGTCCTGGAGCGGCTTTCCTGCGCTCGCGGCAGAATCCGGATGGAGGGTTCGGCTCGAGCCCGTCGACTCCGACAGAGACGGCTCTCACCCTCATCGCACTCACGGACGCGGGGGAGGCGGGCTCGTCGGTCGCGCTCGCCATGCAGAATGCCCAGAACTATCTCGTCGCGACGCAGCTTGCGGACGGGAGCTGGGAGGAAGACGTCTTCACGACGGCGTCCGCGGTGCGGGCTCTGAGGCGCCGGGGAGTGAACCTTCATGTCGAGGATTCTTCTCT
>DATEAO010000411.1:0-2357 GCA_035288345.1 Candidatus Methylomirabilota bacterium
GAAAACTGCGTACGGCCCGGTTGTCTCCTCCCTCGGGGCCTCGTGAGGCTCGCATCTCGACGCGGCACGAGTGTGACGTTGGGACAAGTTTGAGAGAAACGCGAACAAGCGGTTTAGGCGCTCCCGCGTGACGATGATATCCAGGTGTCTGGTCTTCTTCTCCAACGATTGAACGCTATCACGCCACCCCTTCCATTCTTAAGTTTTTCCTGACCTTGCTTGCGTCGCCTGCATGCCTTGACCCCCATCGCGAAAGTCTGGTACGGTGGCCACATGAGGCGGCCTCGAATCGGTATCACCACATCGCTCACCGTTCAGAAGATTCCGGAGCGCTCATATCTCAATAGCTCCTATATCCGGGCGATCCAGCAGGCTGGTGGAGCGCCGATCCCACTCCCCCCCGTGCTTTATCCCGACGCGCTGGACGAGATCTACCCACTGCTTGACGGGGTCCTTCTGACTGGGGGCGGTGACATCGATTCCAAGCGCTTCGGCGAAGCGCCGCATCCCACGCTCCTCGACGTGGTTCCGGAACGGGATCAGCTCGAGATCAGTTTGGTGAAGCGAGCCCTCTCCGACGAGAAGCCGCTTCTTGCCATCTGCCGGGGGATTCAGGTGTTAAACGTGGCATTGGGGGGGAGCCTGTATCAAGACATTGCGAGTGAGCCGGGAAGCTCAGTTCAGCACTCACAGAGCGAGCCGAGTGAACAGCCGACTCATACTGTGAAGGTCGGGCCGCAAAGCTTCCTCGCAGAAGTGCTCGGGAAGGAGGAGTTGGAGGTCAACAGCCTCCATCACCAGGCCGTCAAAGCGCTCGGGAAAGGAATCGTGGCTGTCGCCCATGCGCCGGACCAGATCATCGAGGGGATCGAACTCGCCGATTCCGCTCCCCGCCGCTTTGTCCTCGGTGTCCAGTGGCACCCCGAAGAGCTGGCGGCTCGTGACGAATCCGCCCGCCGTCTCTTCTCGGCGTTCGTTGCCGCCAGCCGCAAGTAATGTGAAGGGTGAAGAGTGCACCCATAGGTTTGGAGGAAACCAAACCTAACATGGGTGTGTATCAGATCAAGAACCAATGGCCAGATTCTTCGCGGACGCGGCCTTCGCGCTTGAGCTTGATCAGGTGGGACTGAACAGAGAGCTGGGCGACCGGATGAAGCGCGGGTGAGACATCGACGTAAATTCGAGCGACCATTTGAGGAACGGTGTGGCAGCTAGCCCCGATGGCCTCGAGGATCTGCCGATCGCGCTCGTGCCGGTGGTTGATGTACTCGTGGATCTTGGCCTTTGCCGGCTCGATCACCGGACCGTGGCCGGGGTAGATCCGCTCGATGTCCAAGTCGAGAAGCTGATACAGCGAAGCCAGATATTGAGCCAGGTCCCCATCGTCGGGCGGAATCACGGTCGTGCTTCCGCCGAGGATCAGGTCCCCGGTGAAAAGCGCCTTCTCTTCTGTCAGGTAGTAGCAGAGGTGATCTGAGGAGTGTCCGGGCGTGTGAATCGCCATAAGGGTCGCGCCGTCGGCTTCGATCAGGTCTCCGTCTTTGATCGAGTTGATCGACCCGGGGAGCGCAGAATCTCTGAAGACGAACTTTGAGACTGACAGGCCGCGAAACTTCTGTCGAAGGCCAGCGACCCCGCCCATGTGGTCCGGGTGGCGATGGGTGAGAAACACCCGACGGAGTGTGGCGACTCCGCGGCCTCTCAGATAGCTCTCAAGCTCACCGAAATATCCCGGCACCCCGGCGCCCGTATCAATCAGGAGTGGCTCTTGCCGACCCACGAGATACGTGTTGGTCCCTGGCCCGGTCATCAGCCCCGGGTTCAGCCCGAGCACCCTCCCCACCCGGTCCGTCAGCGTCGTCGCAGTCGGGAATGCTGCCATGAAATATCCCGCCAATTGCTAGGGTCGTGGTGAGAACCGAGCAGCCCAAGGCCCGAGGGAGGAGGGAGCCGGAGACGTACGCGGTGGTACGTTGAGGACTGCCGACGACCGAGAACGCCGGGATGCGAAGGTTATCGCCGCGACCTACAACGGGATGAGCTGGGCGAGACGCTCCCGGTGATACGTGGCATTGCCAAACGTGAACTCAGAGCTCTTCGCTCGCTTGAAGTAGAGGTGCACGTCGTGCTCCCACGTAAAGCCGATGCCACCGTGAACCTGAACGCTGTCGGAGGCGACCTTCCGGTAAGCGTCCGAGGTGTACGCTTTCGCCATCGAGGCAGCGAGCGAGGCTTCCCGAACTCCCTCATCGACCGCCCACGCCGCATAGTAGGTGATGGACTTGGCGTTCTCAACGTGGAGGAGCATGTCGGCAATCTTATGCTTCACAGCCTGGTAGCTTCCGACTGGCTTGCCG
>DATEAO010000412.1:0-2951 GCA_035288345.1 Candidatus Methylomirabilota bacterium
CGACCAGGGGTCTTCACCGCTCTCCGACGAGGCGACGGTCTGAACGTCAAGATCCTCAGACCGGATCGCAAGGATCCCCACGCCGTTCACGATGAGCCCTCCCGGCGTGATCAGCCCCATCACGTGGCAGCCCGCAAGAGGGATTTTCCCGAACTCCTCCCGCACCACGAGAGGCAGCGCGAGGTCCTCCCCGCCTGCGCTCCATACGAGCGCGGCATCCGGCGTCCCCCCAAGGCCCACCTGGGCTCGCGTCGCGGCTTCACGCGCCGCGATTCGTAGATCTGGATGTTCGGACCAGCCCACTGCCATCTGCGTTGGTGCCATCGCTTCACCCTCTTGTTGTGCCATCGGGCCTCCGCCTGCTCCCAGGCCCGGAGAATCTTTCACCGCGAACGGCGTCGCGCGCCCTTCGCGTGTTGTCATCGCAGGGTCACCGTTGTGTCGCGCTCGTCTGGCCTGCGGCCATGGCCAGCGCCCGGAGAATCTCTCTGATCTCGAACGGCTTGGCGATCAGGAGATCGACTCCGCTCGCCATCACATCCTCGGATTCGACCTGCGCGCCCCACCCGGTGATCAGCGCGATCTTGACCGCTGGCCACTCGGCTTTGACGCGTTGCACCAGTTCCCACCCATTCATTCCGGGCATCCCGAGATCGGTGCAGACAAAATCGAATGTTTGCCGCCTTAGCAGATCCAGGGCTTGAAAGCCGTCCTCAGCCGTGACGACTTGATGCCCGGCGGCCTGGAGAATCTCCTCGAGCGTCTCCCGCACCGGCGCTTCATCGTCGACGACGAGGAGACGAAACGAGCCGGTGCTGATCGCTTCGGAGACCCGAATGGGCGGCGCCGGCGCTTCGCGCACGGGGAGCCTGATCGTAAATGTGGTGCCTTTCCCTTCCCGGCTCTCCACCTCGATCTCCCCTTCGTGGCGACGGATGATCCCATAGGAGACGCTGAGCCCGAGTCCGCTTCGTTGCGGGCCCTTGGTCGTGAAGAAGGGGTCGAAGATCCGGCGCCGGACCTCTTCCGGCATCCCGTGTCCGGTGTCCTCCAGCTGGATGCACACCTTGCCGCCCTCCATGAAACTCCGGAGCGTCAGCGCGCCGCCCTGAGGCATGGCCTCAATGGCGTTGAAGACGAAATTCAGGAGCACTTCGCGAAGCTCGACGGGGTTGCCGGCGATCGGCACCACCTCGCCGCGCAGGCAGTTCACCTGGATCGTGACCCCTTTGGCCTCCGCTTCATCTTTCCAGCGCGGACGGGAGGCTTCAGTGATGTAACTCAGCAGCTCGTTGACGTCCACTGAGGTCAGCTCCTGCTGTCGGGGCTTGCCGCGGGTAAAGTCGAGGAGGCGCCGGACTGTCTCCGCCCCGTCGAGCGCGGCCTGCTCGATCACGGTGAGGCAGCGGCGAATATCGTGCTCCGACAGCTCGCCCATGCAGAGGAGCGCGTACTGGGCGCGCCCGAGGATGGCGGCCAAGAGGTTGTTGAAATCGTGAGCGACCCCGCCGGCCATCTCGCCGAGGGCCCGGAGCTTCTCGATATGGATCATCTGGTCCTGGGTGCGTTTCAGCTCCTCGTACGAGCGAGTGGCTTCTTGAAAGAGCCCGGCATTCCGCAGCGCAATCGCCGCCTGGTCAGCGAACGACGAGAGGACCTCCGCCTCGTCGTCTTGATGGGCGTGCGCCTGGTCCCAATAGACGCAGATGGCGCCGATGACCGTGTCTTGGCTGATCAAGGGGGCCGCGAGGACCGCGTGGTATTCGCCGGACGGCGTGACGTGCGGGACCGGCATCCCTGTGTCATCAACGATCTCGTCTGAGCCCGGAAGCGGGCGCGCGACGATGTCGGACGTGAAGACCGTCCGCCGCTGGGCCGCGGCGCTCCCAGCCGGCCCCTGGCCGAGCTTGATCGGAGCAAACCGATGGTCCGGACTGATCCCCTTGGTCGCTCTCACGTAGAGCTGCTGATCGGCCTCGTTGATCTCGAAGACCGCGCACGTGGAGGCCCCGATCACCTCGATCGCTTTCTCGCCGATCTGCGCCAGGAGGGTGGTGGGATCCAGTGTCGAGCTGATGGCCTTGCCGATCTCATAGAGGCTGCGCGCGATCCGCTCGCGGTGCTGGCCGGCGCGGTAGAGATGGGCGTTCTCCAGGGCCAGGGCGGCATGGTCCGCATAGGTCCGCAGCAGCGTGACCTCGGCCTCTGAGAAGGTCCGCCCCGGATGGTCGGTGATGGTCAGCGCGCCGATGATCTTCCCTTTTGAGCGGAGCGGAACACCCAGCACCGCCTTGCTCTCCATGACCGCAAGATGGCGATGCGCCTCAGTCACCACGATCTGCGGGTCGTTCATGACATCAGCGGAAAAGACCGGCTCACCCGTCGCCACCGCCAGGCCCGCCACTCCCGCCCCCGGGGGAAAGGTGAGGCCAGGAACAACCTGGCCGACCACCCCGGTGATCGCGAGGGACCGCAGGGACTGGTCCGGCTGGAGCTGAAAGACGAGCGCAGACTCGACGCCAAAGAACCGCCGGACGCTCTCCACGATCCGCTCCGAGACCGCTTCAACATCCAGACTCTCGGTGAGCGTTCGGGCCACCTGGGCCAGCTCCTCCGCCTCGCGCCGGCGCCGCTCGGTCTCTTCAAAGAGCCTCGCGTTCTCCAGCGCCAGGGCCGCCTGGTCCGCGAATCTCTGAAGCAGCAAGACCTCGGACTCAGTGAAGACCCGTCCAACCTGATCGAAGATTGAAAGGGCGCCGATGATCTTCCCCTTTGACCGAAGGGGAGCAGCCAGGGCTGTCCGGCTCCCGAGCACCGCGAGGAACTGATGCCTCTCAGTCAGCACAACTTCGGGGTCGTTCATGATATCGGCTGAGAACACCGGTTCACCCTTGACCACAGCCAGGCCCGACACCCCGGCGCCGGGAGGCAACACCGCGCCGGCCTGGAGG
>DATEAO010000413.1:0-6791 GCA_035288345.1 Candidatus Methylomirabilota bacterium
AGCGTGATCGGAAATCCGAACGCGATTTTCTTGGATGGCTTCGATGATGTTAGCGATGTCCATTCACCGTTCTCTTGGTGGCGCTATCCGATGGGGATCGCGCTAAATGACATAGACAGAATATTGCCAGACAAGGCCCGAGGGAGGAGGGACCCGGAGGCATACACAGTTGTACGTTGAGGAGTCCCGACGACCGAGAACGAGGTATGGCGAAGTCAGTTGGCCCGTGCTAATTCGCTTTGGGGGTTTCGGCTGCTTTGGGGGTTTCGACTGTGAGGACCTTGATGTCGAAGATGAGGGTCTTGCCGGCCATGGGGTGGTTGAAGTCGAGGACGACAACCTGCTCTTTGATCTCCTTCACGACCGCGAGGATCGGCTGGCCAGTTGAAGTCTGCCCCACCAGACTTGAGCCGACTTTGATTTCTTTCGGCACGCGTTCCCGAGACACCTCGTGCACCCTCGTTGGATCGGGTTGCCCGTAAGCGTCCTCGGGCGGCACGGTCACGTGCTTGGTCTCTCCCTCACGCATTCCCAGAAGCGCCTTCTCAAGCCCTGGAATGATCTGCCCGTTCCCGTGAGTGAATACGAGGGGAGTCCCTCCTTTGTTTGACTCTACGATCTTTCCAGCTTCATCCTTCAGCGTGTACTCCAGGTGGACAGTGACGCCATCCTTGACTGGCGCAGTTTCGGGAGCTGGCTGAGTCTGCGCGAACCCGCAGAGGGGCGCAAGAATGGCGAAAGAAAACCCTAACGCGAGGCAGAAGAGGCGTGTCGAACACATAGCCGCATTCTACGCCCTCAATCAAGACGCGCAAAGAAAGTATTTCGCCTGCGGCGCAAATGTTCCGCTAGGAGGACCTTACGGTCGGCGGCTGGCGTGGGCCCAGGCAAGAAGTTTATCAAGAGGCGGCTCACGTCTCCGGTCGGGCGCGGGGTTTCTGATCACGTGTATAATCTCGGCGTGATCGCAGAGTGGGCGTGGGAGCTGGTTGAGCCGTATCTCAGGAAACGCCTGCAGAACCGCAATGTCGAGCGGCCGACGAAGCGGCAGCTTCTCGAAGAGTTCGCCCAGGTGTGGCCGGAGTTCGCCGCCACCATCTTGGTGCAGGAGCCGTACATGGGCACGATCCGCTTCAAGCGGCTCGTCAAGCTCGCCTCGGGGGAGATGTATCCGTTTCTCGGCGACCCGCTGAAGTGGGTCGGCGAGCGCTTCGGGGGCGGAAAATTCAAGATGAACCTTCACCACGGGATGCACTTCGTCAACACCAAGAACTTCAAGCCGGAGGGGCCGCCCACCTGGAAGGACCTGCCGGAACTGGAGGAGGAGTGAGATGGCAGAAGAGCGCACTCGCCGGGTGCTGAAACTTTTTGGAATCGCCGTGACCGATCTGGAGGAGGCCGTGCGGCGCCTGAATGATTCTCTCGAAGGGGCCACGGATCCCGTGGCCCTCATCGGGGCGCTTGAGCTGTACCTCCGGGCCTTCAGTGGGCTGACGCAGCACTTGGCTGAAGTCAGCCAACTGATTGCTGAGACCTGCCAGAGCGGTCACGATCATCTCCGGATGGCCCTTTCCAAGCTCAGGAGCTAAACATCGTAGCGTTTGCTCGCTGACACTTCCTGTCCAGCTTCCGACGCCCGATCGAGGGCGTGCCGTTTCAAAACTCTACGTTTCTCCTGCATTTGGCAGGCGGCAAGCCTTTTGCACCCCTTAGCGATCGAAGGCGAGGCCGTTTGCACATGGACATTCAACAGATGAAGATCCCGACCCTACTCATAATCGATGACGAGGCTGGATGGCGGAGTCTCTACCGGTTTGAGCTGGAAGGGGACTATCAGATCCTTGAGGCCGGGGATGGGCTTGAGGCGATGGCGGTGCTCCAGGCCGTTCGGCCGGATCTGATCATTCTCGACTTGATGATGCCGGGGATGAATGGGTTTTCCTTCTTGCAGGAGCTGGAGCAGCGCGTCGTGAACATTCCAGTCATTCTGTCCACGGCCGTGCCACTGGGGGAAGATCCGTGCTACTTGATGGGGCACCAGGTGGTCGCGAAGTCCACCAAGCTGAAATCACTCAGGTGCGCCATCGAGCGACTGCTCGAGCGAAGCGAGCAAGGCCAGCCGGCCTGAAGCGCGACGCGAGAGAAAAGGAGGGTGTACAAATGGGTCTCACCAGGTGCGCAGTCGTCATGGCGTTGGCCGCGATATTAGGAATGCCGCTCGCCGCCGGAGCGGAGATGAACGTCAGTGGTGGCGTCAACATTCAGTTCGGCACTCCGCCGCCGCCACCACCAGTAGTTGTTGCGACTCCACCGGCGTTTGTTGTGATTCCCGGAAGTGTTGTGTCGTACGCGCCGTCACTCAACGTCGACATCTTCCTGTTCCAGGGAAGTTACTACTACTTTCACAACGGCGCGTGGTTTAACGCAAAGAGTCATAAGGGTCCGTGGGTGTTCGTTCAGACGCCTCCACCCGTGCTCGTCCAAGTCCCGGCGGCCTACTACAAGGTGCCGCCAGGTCACTTGAAGAAGGCCGGCGCGCCTGGGCACGGCTCGGGCAAAGGGAAAGGCAAAGATTAATTCCCTCGGAGGGGGGCTGTGCTCCCCGTCCGATGCCTTCCCCCCGCGCTCGAAATAGAAACAAACAAGGGGAAACACAAGTTTTTCTGCAACATGTTAGCGAGATGGCTGTAAGCGTACGGCGAGCCAGCATGGGAATCCCCCTCCTCCTTATGCTGGCCGCCTGTACGTCACTGCCGTTCCTGGAGTCCGAGCAGGGGCGGCAGGATCGGGAGTTGGCCGCCAGGGTCCGTTCGGCCCTGGCGGCTGACCCTCAACTCGAGGGAAGCCGCATCGACGTCGAAGTCGCCCAAAGCAAAGTCACGCTCCTCGGAAGTGTCCCCTCCTGGCGTGAAGGATACCGAGCCGTAGAAGTCGCGCTGCGTACTACCGGTGTGCGCGGCGTTTCCTCTCGCCTTAGCGCGCTCCAACAGTAGCGCAGGCTGTTGGAAAAGGCCCATCTGCGGCGTTGGCTCGGTTGTGCCTCCCTGCGACATACAGCCGCGTATGCCTCAGTCGTCCCAACCTTCGCCGCCTTGCATCTGAACCTTTTTGACCAGCCTGCGGGTCCAAAGACGCGTCTTAGACCTCTAACCGATTTCTGTTTCGTTGTCTGAGAAGCCGCCTTGCCCGCTCGTCTGCCACTTGCTATAGTGACCCGGGAGATCACGCATGCCCCGCGCAGTCATCGACGCCACGCTGCAGCAGGTTCTCGTCCCCGATATACCGCAACGGATCGTCTCGCTGATCCCCAGCATTACGGAGATTCTTTTCACCCTTGGTCTCGGCTCCTCCATTGTGGGCGTCACGCTCTTCTGAACGGAGCCGAGAGACCAGGTGGTCTCGAAAACGAGAGTGGGCGGAGAAAAGGATCCGAAGCTCGATCTCATCCGCTCGCTCGCTCCTGACCTGGTGATCGCCAATATCGAAGAGAATCGACGCGAGGACGTCGAGGCGCTGCGCTCGTGGGGCATTCCCGTGTATGTCACATACCCACGAACGGTGTGGGAGGGGATCCAGCTCGTTCGCGAGCTTGGAGCCGTGACCGGCAGCGTGCAGAAGGCGACAGAGCTGGCGCGTGAGCTTGAGGCCCGGTACCACGAGGTGTTCGCATCCATGAAGGCGCGCCAACCCGTCAGGGTCTTCTGTCCGATCTGGCGGCGCCCGTACATGAGCATCAATCGAGAAACTTATGTCCACGACATGCTCGCGTGCGCTGGGGGGGCCAACATCTTCGCCGATCGGAGCGCCCGATATCCGGACGTCACTTTGGATGAGATGGCGGCAGCGAAGCCTGAAGTCATCCTTCTTCCGAATGAGCCGTATCATTTCCGGGAGCCGCACCTCGGAGACTTCGAAAAGTATCCCTCGGTTCCCGCCGTCCGCGATCAACGCATCCATTTTGTGGATGGCAAGCTCCTCTCGTGGTATGGCCCCCGAATCGCAGAGGCGCTTCGCACTTTGCCTGCGCTGCTTTCCTTCGAACACCCGTCATGACCGCCCCGGCCGCGTTCGACGCGGCTTCAGTCATCATCGCAAAGAACACTGCGGGGAGCGGGTTCCAAATTCTCCTCATCGCGCGTCACCCCGCGAGCCGGTTTGCCGCGGGTCAGTACGCGTTCCCTGGTGGCCGGATCGAGCCGGAGGATGGAGCGCCGGGGGTCGAGCTGCACTGTCGTGGGCTCACGAATAAGAGCGCGGCGACCATGTTGGCTCTCCAGGAGTCCAGTCAGCCGCTAAGATTTTGGGTGGCAGCGATACGGGAAGTTTTTGAAGAGGTGGGCCTCCTGTACGCCTGCGGAACTGACGGACGGCTTGTCGGGCCCGAGCGTGACCAGTCGGTGGAGCGCCAGGGAGCAGTCAAGGGGGAAAGCGGATCATTCCTGAAAATGATTCAAGCCCACGGCCTTCAACTCGCGCTTGACCGGCTCCACTACTTCGCCTACTGGATCACGCCGGAGGAGCGGCCGCTCCGCTTTACCACTCGATTTTTTGTCGCGCCCGCCCCGCCCGAGCAGGATGTACTGCTCGATACCCGAGAGTCCACCGACTTTCGGTGGCTGAGTCCCGGTGAGGCGCTGGCCGAGAATCGGCGTGGGAATTTGCCACTGCACTTTCCCACCATCAAGCTTCTCGAGGAGCTGAGCCGCTTCGCGGATTCCGATGCACTGTTGGCGTCCACCAAGAGCAAGGCGATCCAGCCGATCATGCCGCGACTGGTCGTTGAGGGAGGGGAGGAGCGGCTGCTACTGCCCACCGACCCCGGCTATTAGTGCCGCGCCGATAAGCTTCGCAGCTCTGCGTTCTCGGTCGGCGGAAGCCCTCAACGTATACGCATACGCCTCGGGCTTCCGCCTCCCTCGGGCCTTGATCTGCTCGCTTCTCGCCACGGCACGAGCGCGGCCGATGAAAAAGGCCCATCTGCGGCGTTGGCTTGCTTGTGCCTCCCTGCGACGTACAACCGCGTACGCCTCGGTCGTCCCAACCTTCGCCGCCTTGCATCTGGACCTTTTTGCTCATCCTGCATAGATTGTGGGCGATGGACGACGTAGCCGCTCCTGGCGCACTGAAGCAGCGGAATCGTCGCACAGCCATGTGGCTGATGGCGTGGATTCTCCTTCTCGTGGTGGTGTCGATCATCGTGGTCTGGTTTCGCGGACAGGTTGCTGTGAAGGGGTTCTAAATCATGCCGAGTGGGACACTTGACGCTCCTCCAGAGGTTCGACCGGATCTCTTGAAAACTCCGGCGCTCGACCTCGGCCAGATTCCGCCACTCTCTCCTCCTGGCGATGGAGACGGCCATCCCTCTCGTGAGCCCGGACCTGGGCCGATGATTTCGAACGCCAAGCTCGCGATGGTGATGTTGCTCGGAGCAGAGACGATGTTTTTTGCCGGGCTTGTGGCCGCGTTTCTGGTCTTGCGGGTTGGAGCCCCGGTGTGGCCACCGCCATTCCAGCCGCGCCTGCCAATCCTCGTGACAGGGCTGAACACTCTGGTCCTCCTGTTCAGCAGCGCGACAATGGCGCGTGCGGTTCGGGCCCTCCGCCGTGGTGACCAAGCGGGCCTCATCTCGGGACTTAGTCTCACGGCTCTTCTCGGGGCGGTCTTTCTCTTCGTGCAAGGATATGAGTGGGCGAGACTCGTTCACTTCGGCTTCACGGTTTCCTCGGGCAGTTACGGAGGCGCGTTCTACACACTGATCGGGGCTCACGGTCTCCACGTGATCGCCGCGCTGATCTGGCTTTCGGTCGTCTGGGCCTTGGCCGGGCGGAAGCGGTTCTCGGTTGGAAACCACCCGGCCGTTTCAATTTGCGGGATCTACTGGCAGTTCGTGGTCGCGCTGTGGCCGATCCTTTATCTCTTTGTCTATCTTACGTGAAACGTCACATTTAGGGAGGTAGAAAAGTGAGTCAGGTCGCTTCGATGCATTCGGCTGTGGAGCCGGCGGAATCGCCCCTCACTCCAGAGAACTGGGGAAAGCTGGGGATGTGGCTCTTCCTTGCCGGGGACGCCATGGGGTTCGGCGTCCTGCTGTGCGGGTATGGCGCCATGCGCTACGGGAGCGCGGACTGGCCCAACCCGTTCCAGTATCTCGGCATCAACCTGACCGCGTTCATGACATTTCTCTTGATCTGCTCCAGCGTGACGATGGTGAAAGGATTGGAGGCGATCAAGCTGAGAGACCGTGGCAAGGCCAGGATGTATCTGCTGCTCACGGCCATCGGCGGCGCGGGATTCCTCGGGCTCCAGGCGTACGAATGGACCCATCTGATCGAGGGCGGCCTCAAGGTGTACGGCAACCCGTGGGGCGCCTCACTGTTTGGGACCACGTTCTTCATCATCACCGGGTTTCACGGAATGCACGTGACCGGCGGCGTCATTTACCTGCTCACCATGTTCTCGATCGTCTCAAAGCCTACGAACCCCCTCGGCCCGGGCTGGACGTATAACGTGGTGGAGATCGCGGGCCTCTACTGGCACTTCGTAGATCTGGTGTGGATCATGGTCTTTACCTTCATCTATCTTTTGTAGCCTTCAGCGGTCAGCAATCAGCTATCAGCTCCGGAAGCTGAACGCTGATGGCTGAGTGCTGATAGCTTACAAGCGGAGAAAGAAATGGCCGAAGAACACGCATCGCCGAACTACTGGCTGATCTGGCTCTATCTATTTATCCTCACGGTCGTCGAGATCGCCGTGATCTTCGCGCCGATCGCCCGGATTGCGATCGTCATCGC
>DATEAO010000414.1:0-2338 GCA_035288345.1 Candidatus Methylomirabilota bacterium
TGTCTCCGGCACAGCCGGCGAAGACGCAGCGCGTTTTGCCAGCTCCTGTTTCAGCTCTTCGAGGGACTCTCGGAGTGATTTGAGCTTATTTTCGGTCTCCTCGATTCGCCCGCTGATGACTGCGAGCTGCCTCGAGGGGTCCTCGACAGAGCGCTGGACTTTCGCTATCGCGCTCTGGAGATCCTTCAGTTCGCTGACGGTCCGTGCCAGCTCGCGGACCGTGGTTTCCTGACTCCTGCGGAGCTCTTCGACGCGAGTTCGAAGAGACCCCAACTCGGAATTGACCTGCTGGACCGCTGAGCCGCTCGTACATCCGCTGAGCAATAACAACCCGAGGGCGCCGATCGCGCCGCCACACCACTGCCGCGAGGCGGGTGTGGAGACGAGCAATCTCCGCGGTGTCCGGAATGGAAGTTGACGCACCGGTTTCAGCTCCTCGCGCCGTTCCAACTGTTCGCGGCTGTTTCTCGCGGGTCTCCGGGCGAAGGCCGCCCTGATAGCCTCCGCCTCTTCCCTCGTTGTATGTTCGAACGGCAATCGTCGCGTTTTATCGCCCGGACAGTACCATAGCCCCAAAAAACCTGTCAACCCTTTACTGACTCACCCCCTTGGATTACGATGACGGGGATGGATGAGCTCGGGCAGATGCTCACGGTGGCGCTCACCGCGCTCGGAACCGGCTGCGCGTTCGGCTACGTGCTCCAGCGTGGTGGATTTTGCCTGACGCGCGCCCTGTCGAATCTCTTCATCATGCGGGATCCCGCGATTGCGCGCGCGTACCTCCTCGCGCTCCTCGTGGCCATGGCGGGCACTCACGTCTTGATCAGCCTGGGACTGGTGGAGGTTCCGGTTCGCCCGTTCCATTGGCTTGCGAATGTGACTGGCGGGCTCATCTTCGGCGTGGGCATGATCCTCTCCGGCGGGTGCTCTGGAAGCACGTGGTACCGCGTGGGCGAGGGGGCGATCGGCGCGGTGATCGTGCTGCTCGGCTTTGCCATGGGCGCGACCACAACGAGCGTGGGGATTCTTGCGCCGCTCAGGCAGACGTTGCAGGATCCGGAGATTCTTATCGACGGATCGGCCCCCACCCTCGCGACCCTCATCGCCTTCGTTCCGGGGGTCTCACCTCGCCTCGCTCCGTGGCTGATCATTGCCGGATTTGGGGTCGTGGTCGCGCTGCTCTCCAGAGGCAAAGCTGAGCCCGAGCACCGGAAGTGGTCTTGGCCGCTGACCGGGGTGGCGGTTGGTCTCATCATCGCGTTGGGATGGCCGGCTTCAAGCGTTGGCAGCGCTCCGGCAGGGATCACGTTTGCGGTCAACACCGGACATCTGCTCACCTACCCGCTCGTGCGGTACCCGAACCAGATCAGCTGGAGCATGTGGCTCCTTCCCGGTGTGGTGCTGGGGTCGTTCATCGCCGCCTGGAGAGCCGGCGAGTTCGGGTGGAAGCTCCCCAGAGTGGACAGCGTTCCACAGCTTTTCGTGGGTGGGCTCATCATGGGGATCGGAGGGATTCTCGGCGAGGGGTGCAACATCACCCAGGGGCTCACCAACTCCGCCACGCTGGCGCTTGGGAGTCTCACAACGATCAGCGCGATCATCCTGGGAGCCTGGGTGACGATCCGCGTGATGTTCCCGGGGAAGTAAACGCCAAGAAACCGCCGCGTAATTGGCGGCGTCCTCAGAAACCGGCGCGTGAGGACGCCGCCCGATGGTTACTTTTTGATCGCGACACCGTGAGGCTGGGGTTTATCCGTCAACCCCACCTTGACACTCGAGACTTTGCGGGTCGAGAGGTCAATCACGTCCACGGTGTTGCCGGCCCGGCTCGTGACCCAGAGCTCTTTCTCATCCGGGGAAAACTCGAGCATGTCCGGCAAGGGCAAGACCGGGATCTTGCCGATCACTTCACGTTTCGAGACCTCAATGACAGCGACATAGTTCTCTTTCCTGACGCTGACATAAGCCGTCTTTCCGTCCTCGGTGATGGCCACGCCGTGGGTGTCGGCGCCGATCTTGATCTCGCTCACCACCTTGTCCTCCGATGTATCAATCACCGACACGATGTTGTCGCCCCCTTCGGTCACCCACAGCTCTTTGCCTTCCGGGGTGAACGCCATCCCCATGGCGTCCTTGCCCGCAAAGATCTTCTTCATGACCCTCCCATTCGCCGTGTTGATCACATAGACATCACCCGATCCACCGTTCGAGACATATGCCCGGCCCCCGTCAGGATGCAGCGCGACCAGCATCGGCTTGCTCCCCACCTTGGTCGTCTTTACGACCTTTTTCTCACTCAGATCGACGATGGCGACGACATCGTCCTGGTTGTTGGCAG
>DATEAO010000415.1:0-8206 GCA_035288345.1 Candidatus Methylomirabilota bacterium
GTGATGGGCTCTGTGGCTGAAACGGTGTTGCGCTCGGCGGCGGTCCCGGTGTTTCTTATGCGAATGGTGCCGGCCGCGAGCCAGGCCGGCGAAGGGGAGGAGCGCGCGTAGCGGCGGGATGTCCGTTCGATCTAAAACGCGAGAAGGAGGATGAGCCGTGACGCTTGAGACGAGGATTGCTTCGAACGATCTCGACATCGATCTGATCCGCCGACAACTGTCGACGCGCGCAGTCGGCCATGTCGTCTACCTCTTTGGCGAGGTCTCATCCACGAGCGAACGGCTCCGCCAGCTCGCAAAAGAAGGCGCCCGGGAAGGCACGGTGCTGCTCGCCGAGAGTCAGTCCGATGGGCGCGGCCGCCTCGGCAAGAAATGGTTCTCGCCGTTTGGGGTGAATCTCTACGCCTCCGTCCTTTTCCGGCCGCACATCACTCCCAAGCAGGCCCCGGTATTCTCTTTCATCGCGTCGCTCGCGTTGGCCGACGCGGTCCGGCGCATAGGCGTCCAGCCTGCCATCAAGTGGCCCAACGATATTCTGGCCGAGCGAAAGAAGGTGGCGGGAGTGCTCGCTGACCTCGCGACCTCAGGCGAGCTGCTTGACTACGTGATCCTGGGGGTCGGAGTGAATCTCAACGTCGAGAAGAAAGTGCTGCTCGACGCCTTGGGGGAGGCCGGCCAGGCCGCGACGTCGCTCCGGGAAGTCACGGGAGCGGAGGTCGACCGAAACGCGTTTGCCGCGAGCTTCCTCAATTCTCTCGATGAGTGGTTTCATGTCTATCGGGGTCACGGCGAAAGTGCCCTGATCCGGGCGTGGCGAGACCTGGACATCCTCACCGGGCGCCGGATCGCGGTCAAAGGGGAACAGTCCACGATCGAAGGCAGGGCCATCGGCGTTGACGCGGACGGGTATCTCTTGGTGAAAGATCCGCTGGGGCGGCGCCACCAGATCATTGGCGGCGAGATCCGGCTCATTGATTGAGGGAGGAACATGACCATCAACCTTTCCGGAATATCACGGGACTCCAAGCTCGCAGCGCGGATCGAGAAACGATTGGCTGGCGAGCTGAGGAAGGTTCGGACGGCTCCGGTCACTGCGCGGGTGAGCTTCTTTGACGAGAATGGCCCCAAAGGAGGGCGCGCCGTCCGCTGTGCGCTCACGGTCAGCCTGCCGCGCCGTCCGCTCTATCGCGTGGAGGAGGTTGCCGAGACCCAATGGTTGGCGTTTGACCGCTGTTTTGGCAGCCTGGGGCGTCGCCTGGCAGCCGACCGCGAGCGGTCGCTCAAGCAGGCTCGTTATCCCAAGAAGTACTACGCCGCCGCGCGGCTCCTCACCACCGGGGTCGAGGCCGAGGGCGAGAGTGAGCGCCGTGTGTCTCAGGAAAGGAGTGGAAGACGATGAAGGCTCGCCGCATTCTTCACCCGACCGATTTCTCCAAAGCCTCCACGCCGGCTTTCAAAAAGGCGATGGAGCTGGCCAAGCAGAATCGCGCAGAGCTGCTGCTCTTGCACGTCCGTGTCCCTCCAACACCACTTGTCGGGGAAGGGTACGTGTCGCCCCAGACCTACCAGAGCCTCGAGGCGTCGTCGCGCAGCTGGGTCGCGAAGCAGCTTGCCTCGCTCTTGGCCAAGGCAAAGACGGCCAAGGTGCGCGTGAAGAGCTTCCAGGTGGATGGCGGCGCGCCCTACGAGCAGATCGCGCGGGTCGCCCGGTCGAAGCACGCGGATCTGATCGTGATGGGCACTCACGGGCGCACGGGGCTCTCGAAGTTCTTCATGGGGAGCGTGGCTGAGCGGGTGATTCCGCTGGCGCCGTGCCCCGTGCTGATGATCCGGGGGAAGTGAAATGGGGACCGTGACGCGTGAAGCGTGAAAGGACATGACGATGTCGCACGAGATTCTCGATATCCCGGTGGGCGAGCTGATGTCAAAGCCGGTGGTGACCGTGACGCCGGAAACCAGCATCGAGGCGCTGACCGAGCTGATGGTCGCGCACCCCTACAATGCGTTTCCGGTGGTGAACGAGAGCGGTGTGCTCCAAGGGCTGGTCACCCGGCTGGATCTCTTCAAGCTCTACCTTCTCCCGTATCACCGCTTCATCCCGGTGCTCGAGGACACCTGGATCTCTTCGGTCGGCGGGATCATGAGCCATGGAATCGTCGCCCTCTATCCGACCGAGCCGGCGATCAAGGCGATCGCGCTCATGGTGGATTACCGGATCCGGACTATTCCCATTGTCACTGACACGACGGCAGGGCTGACAGTGATCGGTGTGGTGACCCGGAGCGACCTGGCCGCGGCGCTGAAGGCGTGAAAAGTGAAGGGTGGCCCCTCACCCTGCCCTCTCCCCCGTTGGGGGAGAGGATAAAGGTGAGGGGGAGGAGGTGAATCAAATGCCTGAATACGAGTTTGAGTGCAGCACCTGCAAAAAGATCTTCTCGCTCATGATGAGGATCAGCGAGCGTCTGACCGCGAAGATCACCTGTCCCGGCTGCGGGAGCGAGGACGTGGAGGCGCTCATGCAAACGTTCGTCGCCAAAACCGGGAAGAAGAGCTAACGCGGCGGGGTCCGGGGCTCGCGGTCCGGGGATCGCGAAAGAACTGACGAGAGCGAACTAACCCCGAACCCCGGATCCCGAACCCCGAACCGGCGACGCTTATCGGCGCGGCGCTAGCCTTACAGGTGTGCGATGGATCTCAGTGAACTAGTGAAGCAACTGGCGAAGATCAAGAGTGCTCCGAGTCCGGTCGTGAGCGTCTATCTGGACAGTCGCTGGGCCGACGAGCACCAGCGCGACCGGGCGCGGGTCTTTCTCAAGAACCAGATCAGAAAGGCTCGCGAGGCCAAAGGTCGGGCCCTTGACGACGACCTCAACTGGGTGGAGGCGCAAGGGGCGTCGCTGGTCAACCAGGCCCCGTCCCCGCAAGCCGATGGCGTGGCGCTCTTCGCGTGCAAGGCGCTTGGCCTCAGAGAAATGTTGCCGATCCATAGCGCCTTCGAGAACGCGTTCGTGATCGCGGACGCTCCGTTCCTCACGCCCCTCGTGGCAGTGCTGGAGAAAAGTCCACCCGCGCTCATTGTCTTCGTGGACGGAGAGACCGCGAGAATCATTCCGCTTGACGCCCAGGGCGCCGCGGACGAGGTCGTGCTTGAGAGCGAGGTTCCGGGCCGTCATCGTCGTGGGGGCTGGGCCCAGCTAGCGCAGTCTCGCTACCAGCGCCACGTCCAGGATCACCGCGGGCGTCACTTCGAGGCCGTCGCCGAGGCGCTCGTCGGCCTCACTGACGGCAATGGCGTCGAGCAGATCGTCACGGCAGGGGAGCCCCGGACCATTGCTGCCCTTCGCAAGCATTTGCCGGAGCGGGTCGCGAAGCGGCTCGTCGGCCATGTCTCGGGCGCGCGCTATGAGTCGTCTGGAGTGATTCTCAGTCGCGCGACAGACCTTCTTGCCCTCCTGGCGGGAACGGCAGATGAGAGGGTGGACGCCGTGCTCACCGAGGCCGCCAAAAGCCGCAAAGCGGTCGCGGGGATCGAGGAGACCCTGGACGCCGTCAGCCGAGGCGCGGTGCACGTGCTGTATCTGCTCAAAGGATTCAACAAGCCGGGGCGCATGTGCGACGAATGCCGTTCATTTCAGGGCGAGGGAGAGACCTGCCGCTTCTGCGGGAGGATGACGCAGGCGGTCGAGCTTGCTGAAGCCGTCGTGAATCGTGTCATTGCGTCCGGAGGCAGTGTCAGGACCGTCGAGATTCACGAAGAGTTCGCGCGCGTCGGTGGTCTCGCTGCGCTCCTCCGCTACCCGCTTTAATTCGGGGTTCGGGGCTTGGGGTTCGGGGACCGCATCCCGGAAATGCGGAATGCCAAATGGGGAATGGCGGAATAGCACGACGAAGGAGTTCCGCACTCCACATTCCGCATTCCCCCGGACCCCGGACCCCGAACCCCGGAGTTAACTATGGCGCATCGGCTGAAGCCTGAAGAGCTGAGGGTGACGTGCGACCCGGCCACGCTGCCCTTCCGCTCCACCACAGAGCTTGCCTCGCTCGACGACATGATCGGCCAGGACCGGGCGGTCAGCGCCACCTCGTTCGGGATCGGGATGAAGCATGCGGGGTATAACCTCTTCGTCCTCGGTCCGGCGGCGACCGGGAAGACCACGATCATGCGCCGGGTGCTCACCCGAACAGCCGAAGGGGAGCCAACGCCACCCGACTATTGCTACGTCCACAACTTCAAAGATCCATATCGGCCCACAGCGTTCGAGCTTCCCGCGGGACGAGGGCGGGAGCTGCGGGACGAGATGACGCGCTTCATCGAAGAGGTGAAGGTCCGGCTTCCCAGGGCGTTCGAAGGGGAGGCGTACGAGCAACAGAAGTCGCAGATCCTGGAGGAGCTCCACCGTCGTCATCATGCGGAGATGGACCACTTCGAGGAAGCGGCCCGCGCCCAAGGCTTTGCCGTCATTCGGACGCCGAGCGGATTCGGGGTAGCTCCGGCCAAGCGCGGGAAGCCCATCAGCTCGGAAGAGTTCGCCGAGCTTCCAGAGCAAGAGAAGGAAGAGGTCGAGGAGCGCGGCAGAGCGATCGGCGATCGTCTTGAGGCGACGCTCCGCCAGCTCAGGCAGTTCGAGCGAGAGGCCCGGCAGGCGCAGGAGAAGCTCGTCAGCGAGGTGGCCGCGGCCGCGATCCGTCAGCTCATTCGAGAGCTCAAGGAGCGCTTCGCGGGGCTGTCCGCGGTCGGACAGTACCTGGACGAGGTCGAGCGTGACCTGATCGCCCACGCAGAGGAGTTCACGCAACTCGAGGAGGGGAAATCGCCGCTGCCGTTCTTGCCGCCCCCCGGCGCGTTCTTGGACCGCTACCGCGTGAACGCGCTGGTGGACCGGAGCGGCACGAGCGGCGCGCCGGTCGTCTTCGAGCAGAACCCCACCCACGGCAATCTCGTCGGCCGGATCGAGCATCGCGTCCACTTCGGTGCCTTCGTCACCGACTTCACGCTAATCAAGCCCGGCGCGCTCCACAGAGCGAACGGCGGCTACCTGATCCTCGAGGCGAGGGACGTGTTCCAGACGCTCCTCGCCTGGGGAGCGTTGAAGATGGCGCTGAAGAGCCGGTGCATTCGCATCGAGGACCCGCTCGATGAGTTCAGGTTCATCAGCGCGGCGAGCCTGGCCCCCGAACCGATCCCGCTCAATGTGAAGGTGGTCCTGATCGGCAGCCCCATCTTTTACTATCTGCTCTACGCCCTCGACGAAGAGTTCCGCGAGCTGTTCAAGGTGAAGGTGGATTTTGACGACTCGCTTCCACGCACGTCGGAGTTCGAGCTGCTTTACGCGCGCTTCATCGCGGGCGCCAGCCGGGAGGAGGGGCTTCGCCCGCTCTCCGCGGACGCGGTGGCGAAGCTCATCGAGTGGGGCTCGCGCCTCGTGGCCCATCAGGGGCGACTCACCTCACGGCTCGGCGAGCTGCGCGATCTGATCCGCGAGTCGAGCTATTGGGCAGAGCAGAATCATCATCCGCTGGTCAGCGCGGAGGACGTGAGCCGGGCGATTCGCGAGAAAACATACCGGGCCAACCTGATCGAGGAACGGATTGGCCGAATGATCGCGGAGGGCGCCTTGCTGATCGCGACCGAAAGCGAGGCGGTGGGGCAGATCAACGGGATCTCAGTCCTTGCGCTGGGCGATCATGCGTTCGGGCGGCCCTCACGCATCACCGCGAGGACGTTCTCGGGCGAGCCCGGCGTGGTGGACATCGAGCGCGAGGCCAAGCTGGGCGGCCCGATCCACTCGAAAGGGGTCATGATCCTCACCGGCTTTCTCGCGGGACGCTACGCCCGTGAACGGCCACTCGCGCTGTCGGCGTCGATCACCTTCTAGCAGCAGTACGAGGAGATCGAGGGGGACAGCGCCTCCTCAGCCGAGCTGTACGCGCTGTTGTCGAGCTTGAGCGGAGTGCCGCTCGGGCAAGAGCTGGCGGTGACCGGATCGGTCAACCAGCGGGGAGAGGTCCAACCGGTCGGAGGGATCAATGAAAAGATCGAAGGCTTCTTCGACGTCTGCCGGGCGCGGGGGCTCACGGGGCGTCAGGGCGTGCTCATCCCCGAGGGAAACGTTCGCCACCTGATGCTCAGGGAGGATGTGGTTGAGGCGGTGCGCGGGGAGCGGTTCCATGTGTACGCCGTCTCCACGGTGGACGACGGCCTCACGTTGCTGACCGGGCGCGAGGCCGGGGCGCGCGGACCTGATGGGCGCTTCCCGGAAGGAAGCTTCAATTGGGAGGTCGAGCAAGCGCTGGCCGCGAACCTCGAACGGCTCAAGGAGCTGAAGCGAGGCTGACCCCCACGCCCGCGCGATGGACCACGAACACTCTCCGGAGGCGATTCAGGAACGGCTGGCCGCGGGGCCGCGACATAGCTATCTGCGCGACTGGGTCTACGGCGGAATCGACGGAGCGGTCACCACCTTTGCGGTGGTCTCCGGGGTGGTCGGCGCCCAGCTCTCCTCGAGGGTGATTCTCATCCTTGGCGCTGCGAATCTGATTGCGGACGGGTTTTCCATGGCGGCCAGCAACTTTCTCGGCACAAAGGCCGAGCGGGACGACGCCAGGCGTCTGGAGGCCATCGAGCATCGTCACATCGACGCCTTTCCCGATGGCGAGCGGGAAGAGGTGCGGCAGATCTTTCGCGCCAAGGGGCTGGAGGGTGACGAGCTCCAGCGGATTGTTGATCTGATCACGAAGGACCGGGGCCTCTGGGTGCGCACCATGCTCACCGAGGAGTACGGCCTGCCCTGGCAGGTGCGGTCACCCTGGCGCGCCGGGCTCAGCACCTTGAGCGCGTTTCTGCTCTGCGGCCTGGCGCCGCTCGTCCCGTTCATCTTCAATTTGCCCAACGCGTTCTGGCTGGCGGCTCTGCTTACGGGAGGGGTGTTCTTCGGGATTGGCTCCGCGAAGAGTCGATGGTCCACCAGCTCGTGGTGGAGGTCGGGGATCGAAACACTCCTCGTGGGCTGCCTGGCTGCCGCGATGGCCTTTGCCGTAGGAGTCCTGCTGAAAGGGTTGATGGAGTAACCCGTGGTGCCTGCGAGCCAGCGCTTCGTCGTCCACGAGCACAAGGCGACCCGGCTGCACTACGATTTCCGCCTTGAGATCGGCGGTGTCCTCAAATCGTGGGCGGTCCCGAAAGGGCCGTCGATGAGCCCGTCCGAGAAGCGGCTGGCCATCGAGGTTCCAGACCACCCGGTGAGCTACATCAGCTTTGAAGGAATTATCCCGGAAGGACAGTACGGCGCTGGACCGGTTGTCGTCTGGGATCATGGCCGCTACGAACTACCGGAGATCGGCGAGCCCGAGGCTCAGCTCAAATCAGGGAAGCTCGCATTCGTGCTCAAAGGGAAGAAACTTAGAGGGGCGTTCGCGCTGGCCCGATTCGCGGGAGGCAGGACAGGGAACGAGTGGCTCCTCATGAAGAAGAAGGACGAGCACGCGGATCCATCCTGGAAGCTCAAGAGCGATCTCACCCCCGCGCGGCTCCGGCAGCTCAGGGTGAAGACGCCTCCGTGCGAAAGTGCGTGACGTGTGAAGCGTGAAGCGTGAAGCGTGAAGAGCGCCCTCACCCTGCCCTCCCCCAGCGGGGAGAGAATAAAGGTGAGGGGGCTAGTCGAGGTCGTCCGGAGAGATGAGCTGCCGGAGAAACGCGGCGGTCTCTTCGGGTGAGGCGGTGTTGATAAAGATGCGCGATCCCATCTCGAACCCCGCGATCGTGGTGAGGCGCGGCAGGATCTCCAGGTGCCAGAGGTAGAACCGGCGGTCCTCCTCCCAGGCAGGCGCGGAGTGAAGGACGTAGTTGTAGGGAAACTGGCCGAGCGCCCGGCCGAGCATGCGAAAGGTGGCTCGGATCACTTTGGCCAGATCGACCACCTCATCGTCCTGGAGCCCTCCGAACGATGGGGCATGGCGCTTCGGCATGATCCAGGTCTCGAACGGAAGCCGCGACGCGAACGGGTGGAAGACGCCGAAGTGCTCGGTGTCGAAGATGATCCGCTCCTTTTGCGCGCTCTCAGCTTCGAGCAGGTCGCAGTAGAGGCATCGCTGATGCTGGTCCCAATACTGGCGGGCCACGGCGTGCTTGGTCTGGATCCAGAGCGGAACAATGGGCGTGGCGATGAGCTGCGAGTGGGGATGGGAGAGGGAGGTGCCGGCCTGCTCG
>DATEAO010000416.1:0-3881 GCA_035288345.1 Candidatus Methylomirabilota bacterium
GCACGGAGAGCCGCCGGCACCTGCTGGGCGGCGACTATCTCGAGCGCTGGGCGGGCCGCCGCTGGCCCGAGCGCCGCGATGCCCTCCAGCGGATCGGCAAGGCGATCCCGTACTGGATGCCGGCCACGCAGTAGCGCGCCCGCCTCCCGCGTCGCACCGGGCGTTGGAGAGGCACCGTGGTGGCCCCAACGGGATTCGAACCCGTGTTTCAGCCTTGAGAGGGCCGTGTCCTGGGCCTCTAGACGATGGGGCCTTTTGTAGCGGGCCGATTCACTTCGTCATACAGCGTTCTCGGTCGTCGCCAATCCTCACGTACAACCACGTACGCTCCGGGTTGGCTCCTCCCTCGGGCCTTGTCTGACTCGCGACTCGGCCCGCTACGACTTCCGATCTCAGCAGTGTTCGGACAGAACCTAGCAGTATGCGGCGCCCGGGCTTCTTCGGGCCTTGTGATGCTCGTCATTTGAAACGCCACCACAAGCGCCAGTGAAGCCTACTTCGGTCGTCGCCGATCCTCAACGTACACCCACGTACGCCTCGGGTCGGCGACTTCCTCGAGCCTAGTCTCGCTCGCGACTCGTGCCGCCCTAAAAAGCTGTCAGCCGTCAGCGCTCAGCCATCAGCGAAACACGGAACACCATCCGCCGTCGGGCTGAGCGCTGACAGCTGATAGCTGACAGCTTGAAATATTGGCTGGGGGAGGAGGATTCGAACCCCCGCTACGTGGTCCAGAGCCACGCGTCCTACCACTAGACGATCCCCCAGCGCTTTGTTGTTTCTAACACGGAGACGTTGAGGAAGTCAACGTCAGGGCCCGGGGTCCGCAGTTTTAAGAGCTGAATTTCGATCGGCGAGCCCCAGACCCCCAGCCCCGGACCCCTGATCAGGGTGCTATAATGCGGGCGGCATTGGGCCTTGGGCTTCTAGCTTCTGAGCCTGGAGCCGACGCGATGGTTTTTGCCTCGATCAGATGCCGGGGGAACAGGTAGGGTAGCGATGGCATTCGCTGATCTCCGAGAGTTCATCGAGCACCTGGAGAAGCACGGTCAGCTTCGCCGGATTCGAGTCCCCGTGAAGCGAGAGCTGGAGATCACCGAGGTCACTGACCGGGTGGTGAAGGGACCGGCGAGCGAGAACGTCGCCCTGCTCTTCGAGCAGGTGGCAGGGTTCGAGATGCCCGTGTTGATGAATGCGTTCGGCTCGGCCCAGCGGATGGCGTGGGCGTTGGGGGTCGAGAATCTCAACGAGCTGGGAGACCGCGTCGCGAAGCTTCTCGATCTCAAAATGCCCGGTTCGTTCCTCGAGAAGCTCAAAAAGCTCGGGAGCCTGATCGAGATCGCGAAGGCTGGCCCCAAAACTGTGCGCTCAGGGCCGTGTCAGGAAGTGGTGGAGACCCAGAACCCGTCACTGAGACGCCTCCCCGTGCTTCAGTGCTGGCCTCTCGATGCGGGCCACTACATCACGCTGCCGCTGGTCTTCAGCCGGGACCCGATCAAAGGCCAGCGCAACGTGGGAATGTACCGCCTTCAGGTCTTCGATGACCGGACTCTCGGCATGCACTGGCAGACCCACAAGGGGGGCGCCGATCATCATCGCGAAGCCGAGCGCGCAAAGCAGCCGATCGAGGTGGCCATCGCGCTCGGCGGTGATCCCGCGACGATCTACACCGGCTCAGCGCCCCTGCCCCCGGGGATCGACGAGATCGTGTTCGCGGGATGGCTCCGCGGCTCAGGGGTTGAGATGGTGAAGTGCAAAACGGTCGACCTCGAGGTGCCGGCCCGCGCTGAGATCGTGCTCGAAGGATACGTGAACCCCGAAGAGCGCCGGCTCGAAGGGCCCTTCGGCGACCACACCGGGTACTATTCTCTTGCTCACGACTATCCGGTTTTCCATCTGACCGCGATCACGCACCGACGAGACCCGGTCTATCCGTCCATTGTCGTGGGCCGGCCGCCGGCGGAAGATTATTGGCTCGGCAAAGCCACCGAACGGCTCTTCCTCCCGATGATCCGGATGCTCCTCCCGGAAGTGGTGGACATGAACATGCCGGCCGAGGGGGTCTTCCACAATCTGGTGATCGTGTCGATCAAGAAGCGATATCCCGGCCAGGCGCGCAAGGCGATGTACGCGCTGTGGGGGCTGGGGCTCATGATGCTCGCGAAAACGATCATCGTGGTCGACGAGCATGTCAACGTTCACGACCTCTCAGAGGTGGCCTGGCGCGCCAGCGGGAACATTGATCCCGCCCGTGACCTTGTGGTTGTCCAGGGGCCGATGGACGACCTGGATCACGCCGCGCTCCGCCACAAGTACGGCGGCAAGCTCGGGATCGACGCGACCGAGAAAGGAGCGCTCGACGACGTGCGGCAGGCGTGGCCGGAAGAGATCGTGATGTCGGAGGAAATTAAGGAGTTGGTGGCCCGCCGCTGGAAAGATTACGGACTTTGATTGCAGCGCCCCCGGCCCTTGACGCCGTCGGTGTCAAGGGCACGCCCGCGCTCGACGAAAAGATCAGCCCGCCGCTCGGGCGGTAGCCAGCAGTTCCTGCACCTCAGTCAGCCTAAACGGTTTCAGTAAACACACACGCGGGGGGTATTCCCTTCGAATGCGCTACAGGAACTGCTCGATCTTTCCCACGAAGGTCTTGGGGTCGATGGGCTTCTGGATCGCCCCCAGGCAGCCCGCTTCTCGCTGGCGCTCCTGATCCCCATCTATCAGAGACGATGTGACAGCAACGATTGGGATGGGGGCCGTTTTCGGGTCCGCTTTCAGGCGGCGCGCCACTTCATAGCCGTCGATCTTAGGAAGCTGGATGTCCACGAGGATCAGATCGGGGCGTTTTTGCTGAGCGATGCTGATGCCGTTGGCCCCGTCTGCAGCCTCCAGCACCTGGTGCCCTTGTCCTTCGAGAAGGAAGCGGACCAGATAGAGGTTTTGCGGGTTATCTTCAATCACCAGAATCCGTTTCACGACTGACCTCGCAAAGACCGTCGGGCCCGATGGCGATCTCACGGGCTCCCACGCGTCGTATTGCACCCGCTGAGGGACGGAAATTCGGGTGGGTGCCCTGCCCCCTATCCCACCAAGGAGCAGCGCTGCTGATGAGTGCATTATACTCAAGGCCACGCGGTGCGCAAGCCCTGCTATAATGGCCCACACGTGAAACAGCTTCGCTACTTTTTGGAAGCGATCAAGGTCGAGCACACCGTGTTCGCGCTTCCCTTCACGTACATCGGGATGGTGCTCGCGGCGCGCGGCTGGCCGGGGTGGCATGTGGCGATTTGGGTCACGGTGGCCATGATCGGCGCCCGGACCTTGGCTATGGGCCTGAACCGGCTGGTTGATCGAGCGGCCGACGCCAGGAACCCCAGAACCGCAGGCCGCCACCTGCCGCAGGGACTCCTCACGCCATGGAAGATGGGCGTTGGGGCCATCATTGGCGGGGCCCTCTACTTCATCGCGGCGTGGCAGCTCAACCCGCTCTGCTTGAAGCTCTCTCCCCTCGCCCTGATTTTTCTGGTTGGGTACCACTACACCAAACGCTTCACGTGGGCCTCCCACTGGATCCTCGGTTTCACCGATGGCATCGCAGCCGCTGGAGGGTGGATCGCGGTGCGAGAGCAGTTCGATCCGCCGGCGTTCCTCCTCTGGTTCGCGGTGACGGTCTGGATCGCCGGGTTTGACCTCATCTACGCGTGCCAGGATGTGGAGTTCGATCGGCGGGAACAGCTCCATTCCGTGCCGGTGCGGTTCGGCGTGAGGACAGCGCTTCGTCTGGCGCAACTCTGTCATCTCTTCACGGCGCTGGCTCTTGCCGCCCTCCCGTTCACCGTTTCACTGGGTTGGAGCTACTGGATCGGCTGGGTCGCGGTGGTCGGCTT
>DATEAO010000417.1:0-12370 GCA_035288345.1 Candidatus Methylomirabilota bacterium
CTGGCTCGGCAGGAGTCGGGAAGACCATCCTTGGTCTTCACTTCCTGAGCGCCGGCGCCAAGATCGGCGAGCCCGGCCTCCTGGTGACGTTTCAAGAAGCGCCTGAAAAGATCACGACATTCATGGCCAGCTTCGGGATGGAGCCTGAGCGGCTGATAGCCCAGCAGACGCTGTCCGTTGTTTCCTACTCTCCCGTGCAGCTCTGCATGGAGGAGTTTCTCTGGCAGCTTAGAAAAACGATTGAGGCGAAGGGAATCAGGCGGATCCTGCTGGACAGCCTCTCGGATCTGGAGGCGACGATTCGCGACCCCCAGCTTTTGCGCGACTACCTCTTCGCCCTGCTCCGCATCCTTGAAGAGCGCGGGGTCACCAGCTTCTTCACCGCTGAGATCCCGCAGATCACCGGCGATATTCAAATCTCCCAGGTCGGCTACTCCTTCATGGTGGACAACGTGATTCTGATGCGTTACGTGGAGGTGGAATCTGCGTTGGAGCGCGTCCTCTCTGTGCTAAAGTCTCGGGGGACTGCGCATGATAAAGGGCTCCGACTTTTCAAGATTACCGACAAGGGCATCGAGGTTGGGCAACGCCCACTCGGCCTCTCGGGAGTCATGAGTGGGACCGCCGTCGGCAAGCAGAAGCAGGCCATCGAGCAGATGGCGCAGCCGCTGGCCTTCATCCGAGACTTCACCGATCTCATTCGGCAGGGCGAGCTGGACGCGGCGAGCCAGGGCGAGATCTTGAATCAGATCCTCGAGCAGGTCGAGGCCATGGCGCGCCTCCTGTGCAAGGAGTATGACCTTGATTATCAGAGTGTAATGGGCGGGCCCTAGCGCCGTGGCGATAAGCGTCGCATCGATTACAGCGCGGGCACCCGGGCGTCGCCACGCCCGCGCTCTCAAGCTTGCGCGGGCAAAGCCCGCGCTCGACGGAGAATTCGGTTGTGCCTCCCTGCGACGTACAACTCCGTACGCCTCAGTCGTCCCAGCCTTCGCCGCCTTGCATCTGGACCTTTTTGATCAGCCTGCGGCTCGCGGGTTTTTTTCGGCACCCTGCTAAACAATGCTTTTCACGTGGCGCGGTATCAGGAAGCGGGTCAGGGATGTGCTTCACCTGGCCGATACGCCCCCGCAACGCCTTGCGGCCAGCCTCGCGGTCGGCGTCTTCATCAGTTGCACTCCCTTCTACGGCTTCCACACTCTCCTGGCGATTGCCACCGCATACCTCTTCCGGCTCAACAAGGCGGCGATCGTTACCGGGGCCTGGCTGAACCTCCCGTGGTTCGCCCCGTTTGTCTACGGCGCGAGCCTGAAGGTCGGCGAGTTTATTCTGACCGGAGGAGAAGGCTTGCAGTTCTTGAAAGGGCTTTCACTTGGAGAGCTCTCCGCGATGATCGAGCCGTACCTCTCCATGGACCAACTCAAAGAAGGCTTCCTCTTGTTCTCGAGGCTGATGTTTGACCTGTCGAAGCCGCTCCTTGTTGGGACAACCGTGCTCGGAGCATGCCTGGCGCTGATCACCTACGTGGCGGCCTTGAGCGCCATTCAAAAGCTCCGTCAGCTCCAGGCCGAGGCGGGCCGCTCGCGAGAGCCCTGATGGGGTACCGGCTCAATTTGCTTCGCCATACTTCGTTCTCGGTCGTCGCCAGCCCTCAACGTACAACCACGTACGCCTCGGGCTGGCCGCTTTCGCTTGTCTCCCAAGTTGCTCGCCTCGCCTCCGGCTGCGGCTCGCCCTACAATCCTCGGGCCTCGTCTGGCTCGCAACTTGACCCGTTACCGGCGCCTAAACTGACCCACTGCCCCTGATGGAACCTGCGCGGGTCTTGCCGGAGTTGGTGATACCATGGAGATCGGTCACGCCCGCGGCGGCGAGTCGAGTGAGCGATGTGTGTTGAACTAAGCGGAGGAAAAGCGTGAGGGTTAGAAAAGCGGTCTTCCCGGCGGCGGGGCTTGGCACCCGGTTCCTCCCTGCGACAAAGTCCCAACCGAAAGAAATGCTCCCGCTGGTGGATACTCCGACGATTCAGTACGTGGTCGAAGAAGCGGTCAGCTCCGGTCTCACGGAGATTGTGATCGTCACCGGGCGGGGAAAGCGCGCGATCGAGGACCACTTCGATGCGGCGTTTGAGCTCGAGTACTATCTTCAAGATCGGGGGAAGCTCGACGAGCTCACTCTGATCAGGACGATCTCGGAGATGGCGTCGGTCTGTTATGTCCGGCAGAAAGAGCCGCTCGGGCTCGGGCATGCGATCCTCTGTTCCCGCTCCCTCGTCGGTGATGAGCCGTTCGGTGTCTTTCTGGCCGACGACATCATTATCGGCGCGGTGCCCTGTATGCGTCAGCTCCTGGAGGTGTTTGAGCGGTATCAGGGCCCGGTCGTCGCGGTAGAGCGGATTTCGGGGGATGAGATCAGCCGCTACGGCGTGATTAACCCGAAGCCGCTGGGGGGCCGCGTCTTCGAGGTGCTGGACCTCGTGGAAAAGCCGTCTCCGTCAGAGGCGCCGTCAGATCTGGCCATCATCGGGCGGTACCTGCTCACCCCCGATCTTTTCCCCATTCTGGCCGAGACCAGACCGGACCGGCGAGGCGAGATTCAGTTGACTGATGCGCTTCGCGCCCTTCGCCGGCAGCGACCACTCTACGCGGTTGAGTTCGAGGGAAAGCGGTACGACACCGGAGACAAGCTCGGCTTTCTAATGGCCACGGTGGAGTTCGCCCTGGCGCGCCCTGACCTGGCGGAGCCGTTCAAGACCTATCTGAAATCGTTGAAGCTGGACTAGATTCGGGGTCCGGGGTTCGGGGTCCGGGGTCCGGGTTTGAAGAGAGTAGGGCGGAGCCGCTATAATGCCATCGGTTTTTGGTGTTGCTGTTCACCGGGTGGTCGTGCCGCAGACCTTACGCAACCTTAGAGACGCGTGGAGGAGTCAACGTTATGAAGCGTAACGGGAAGCTCTTGGTCAGCACGCTCGCCATTCTCACAACGCTCATTGGGTTTTCCTTCGGCCCTTACCTAATCGGCGCGCAACCGAAGGGCGTGATCAAAATCGCCACGCAAAGCCCGCTCTCGGGGGACCAAGCCGCGCTGGGCGAGGGGATCAAGCTGGGGGCGCAGCTCGCCGCCGAAAAGTTGAAGGGCCCCGTAGAGAAGCTCGGGTTCAAGGTCGAGGTCGCGCCGTTTGACGACCAGGCCAAGCCTGACGTGGGGGTCGCCAATGCGAAGAGCGCCTTGGCGGATGAATCCATCCTGGCCGTCATTGGCCACTTCAACTCGGGCGTCGCGATCCCGTCCTCTGAAGTGTACAAGGAAGCCAACCTCGTGATGGTCTCTCCTTCCAACACGAACCCCCTGATCACAGACCGCAACTTGCAGAACGTGAACCGTGTGTGCGGGCGCGACGACGTTCAAGGCGCGGTGGGGGCCGAGTTTGCCAAAGGCCTCAAGGTCAAGAACGCCTATGTGATCCACGATAAGACGACCTACGGCCAGGGTGTCGCTGAGTTTTTCCGCGACACCGCGAAGAAATTGGGGATTACGATTCTCGGGTTCGAAGGGACGGAAGAGAAGGCCAACTTCGATTCGATCCTCACCCCGATCAAAGCCCGGAACCCTGACCTGATCTACTTCGGCGGGATCTTCAACCAGGCCGGCACCTTCTTCAAGCAGGCCCGCGAGAAAGGGATCAGGGCGAAGTTCCTGGGACCTGACGGGCTTGACTCTCCCGAGCTGGCGAAGATCGGCGGGAAAGCCGTGGTCGGCATGCACTACACCACGGTGGCCGGCCCGGCGTCGGTCTATCCCGAGGCGAAGAAGTTCATCGCTGACTTCAAGGAGCGCTTCAAGCACGATCCCACCCCCTTCGCCGCGCAGGCATACGACTCGACGGCGATCGCGCTTCTAGGGATCGAGTCCGCCATCAAGGCGGCTGGCGGCAAGAAACCGACACGCCTTCAGGTCAGCCAGGCGGTGCGCAAGGTGAAATACAAAGGGATCACCGGCGTGATTGAATTCGACGAAAAAGGTGATCCGAAGAAGGCGAAGTACTTCGTCATCCTGATCTCTTCAGAGAACCCTGAGAAGTGGAACGACAACAAACCGGTGAAGACCCTGGAGATCGCCGCCCCGCCCCTCAAGAAAAGCTAGGCGGCGCGATGGATCGCACTCCCCGGGAGAGGCGGGCACCGCCTCTCCCGTCGTTTTTTGAAGGCTGAGATGCGAACCCCGAACCCCGAACCCCGAACCCCGCGATCGATCTGAGATTGACCATGGACATCGCCTTGACCATGTTCCCTCAGGTGTTGATGGACGGGATCGTGCTCGGGTTCATGTACGCGCTGATCGCGCTCGGCTACACCATGGTCTACGGGGTCCTCCAGTTCATCAACTTCGCCCACAGCGAGATCTTCATGTTCGGCGCCTTCGCCGGGGTGGAGATCCTGCTCGGCATCCAGTCCCGAGGCCTGCTCACTGCGTGGAACCCTCTCCTCATTCTCGTGCTGATCATCCTCTACAGCATGCTGATGGCAGGTCTCCTGGCCGTGGCTGTGGAGCGCGTCGCCTATCGCCCCCTTCGGGGAGCCCCGCGCCTGATCCCGTTGATCTCCGCGATCGGGGTCTCGTTCTTCTTGCAGGACGCCGTGCGACTCTTGGAGAGCCTCTGGCGGAACGCGTTTTACCTCGTCTACCCGAGCTTCGATCTGTTCGACACGCGCATTCATCTCGGAGAACAGGTGGATTTCTCCCTGAAGTCATTCCTTGTCATCGTTGCGGCGCTCGTCATGCTCGCCTGCCTTCACCTCTTCGTGAACAAGACCAAAGTGGGCACGGCCATACGCGCAGTCGCTGAAGATCAGGCCACTGCGAGCCTGATGGGGATCAACGTGAACAGGATGATTGTCCTCACGTTCTTCATCGGCGGCGCCATGGGCGGAGCGGCGGGCGTGCTCTTCGGCGTCCAGTACGGCACCATCAATCCATTCACCGGGTTCATTCCGGGGCTGAAGGCGTTCACCGCCGCGGTCCTGGGAGGGATCGGGAACATCCCGGGGGCGATGCTCGGCGGCCTGGTCCTTGGGTTGTTGGAAGCGTTTTCCGCCTCTTACCTTTCCCTCCTCACCGGCGGAGCCTTCGGGGCCGAGTACAAGGACATCCTCGCGTTCGCGCTGCTTATCTTGATCCTGATTTTGAGGCCGCGCGGCCTCCTTGGCGAAGTCGTCCGTGAGCGCGCTTAGCCGTTGAAAAAGGCCCATCTGCTACGTTGGCTCGGTTGCGCCTCCCTGCAACGTACACCCACGTACGTCTCAGTCGTCCCAACCTTCGCCGCCTTGCATCTGGACCTTTTTGAACGGCCTAGGAAGCCGTCTTGGTACACACGATGACCATTAATGCTCGCGTAGGACAGTGGTGGGGGCGCGCGGTGTTTCTGAACCTCGCCGTCATCGTGTACATCGGGGGGTCGAGCTTGCTAGTGTATGCGATGCCGCACTCGCTGCTGGCCTTCCTGCTCTTCCTTGGCTCCATCCTCGCGCTCTACTACCTGCGGATTGCTCAGCGGGCCAAGCTCGCGTATGCGGCGATCACGCTTGGGCTGCTCATGCCCATTCTCGGGGTCATCAACGGCTACTATCTTGAGGTCGCGATTCAGGTCGGGATCTTTGTCGCGCTTGCCCTCGGGCTCAACATCGTGGTCGGCCTGGCGGGGCTCCTCGATCTCGGCTACGTCGCGTTCTACGCGGTCGGCGCGTACGTCTGGGCGATCTTCGGCTCGCCGCAGGCCAACCAGTTCATTTCCGGCAACGCGTTTCCACTGTCACCCGCGTGGTTCTTCGTCTTCCTCATGTTGGGCGTGGTGGTCGCGGCGATCATCGGAGTCGTTCTGGGGCTCCCCGTGCTCCGGTTGCGCGGCGACTACCTGGCGATCGTGACGCTGGGTTTCGGCGAGGTCATCCGCGTGCTGGCCAACAACCTGGACAAGCCGGTCAACTTCACGAACGGCCCGAAGGGCATCACGCCGATCCAGCGCCCGCCGCTCTTTTTCGAGCCGCTGCTGACCATGCTCGGGATCCGCCTGGAGTCGCACATCCTGTATGCGCTCTACTTTTACGCGCTCGTGCTCGGGATCGTCACCCTCGTGATCGCCGTGAGCCGGCGGCTGGAGCACTCGCACATTGGCCGAGCGTGGGAAGCCATCCGCGAGGACGAGCTGGCCGCTCAGGCGATGGGCGTCCCCCTGGTGAAGATGAAGCTCCTTGCCTTCGCCTGTGGCGCTTCGTTCGCCGGCATCGTCGGGGTGCTCTTCAGCGCCAAACAGCTCTTCATCAACCCCGAGTCGTTCACCTTCATGGAGTCGATCGGCGTGCTGGCAATGGTGATCCTAGGCGGCATGGGCTCCATTCCCGGCGCGGTGTTGGGCGCGACCCTCGTCACCGTGTTGAACCTTCAAGTGTTGAAGGGGTTATCACTCTGGCTGAATAGCTTGAAGAGCGCCGGCACCACCGTTTGGATCCCTCTGCTCGGTGAGTTCAGCCTGGCGGACCTCCCGTCTCAGCTTGAGCCCGCGAAGTATGAGCGCATGGTGTTCGGCCTGATCCTGATCGTCATGATGATCTTCCGCCCTCAGGGGATCATTCCGCGACGGCGGAGCCGCGTGAGGCCGTCTTGACAAGCGCGATGCCGCTTCTGGAAACGAGAGGGATCACCAAGCGCTTCGGCGGCCTCACGGCCGTTGACCGGGTCGATCTGTCCGTCGAGGACGGAATGATCGCCTCGCTCATCGGCCCGAATGGCGCTGGGAAGACCACGCTCTTTAACATGCTGACCGGCCTGCACCCCGCGGATGCTGGCGAGATCTATTTTCGCGGGACTCCGCTGTCCGGCCTCACCCCTGATCGGATCACCAAGCTTGGGATCTGCCGCACGTTTCAGAACATCCGGTTGTTCGCGCAGATGAGTGTGCTGGAAAACGTGCTGGTGGGCACGCATTCGCGGCTCGTGGCCGGGATGGCGGATGTGCTCCTCCGGAGCCAGCGCTTCGCGCACCAGGAGCAGTGGACTCAGGCCGAGGCGCTTCGACTGCTCGAGGTGGTGGGGCTCAGGGGAAAGGAAGATGAAATTGCGAGCGCGCTCCCGTACGGAGACCAGCGCCGGCTGGAGATCGCGCGCGCCCTGGCCGCATCCCCCTCGCTCTTGCTCCTCGACGAGCCCACCGCGGGGATGACCAAGGCGGAGACCGAAGCGCTCATGGTACTCTTTCGCCGGCTCGTCGGGGAATTCACGCTGACGATCCTCCTCATCGAGCACAACATGCGGCTGGTCATGGGGATCTCAGACCGAATCACGGTGCTCGACTACGGCGAGAAGATCGCCGAAGGCCGGCCCGAGGAAATCCGGCAGGACCCACGAGTGATCGAAGCCTATCTCGGACGCCGTCGCTAAGAGTGTGAAGCGTGAAGTGTGAAGCGTGAAGCGTGACGGATCGCACGGCCCAGGTGGGGGAGGTCCAGGAGGGGGAGTGGTTGGGACTCACCCCTCCTGGTGAAGAAGCGTGAAGCGTGAAGAGTGAAGAACCAGCTATGCTTGAGGTGCGAGACCTGCACGTCTATTACGGGAAGATTCATGCCCTCAAAGGGGTGACGTTTCACGTGGGCGCTGGAGAGATTGTCACCCTGCTGGGCCCGAATGGCGCCGGGAAGACCACCACGCTCAAAACGATCTCAGGATTGCTTCCGCCTCGTTCTGGGGTGTGTTCGCTTGAGGGCAAGACCGTAATCGGCGCGCCGGCGCACGAGATCGTCAAGCGCGGGATCGCCCACGTGCCCGAGGGAAGGAAGATCTTCAACCGCCTCACTGTCATCGAGAATCTCAGGATGGGCGCGTACACTGCCCCTGATGACGGCATGCGCCAGGACCTGGAAACGGTCTTCAACCTGTTTCCGCGCCTGAAGGAGCGGCGGGAGCAGGTCGCGGGGACCCTCTCAGGTGGTGAGCAGCAGATGCTGGCGATCGCGCGCGCGTTGATGACGCGGCCGCGCCTCCTCCTGTTGGACGAGCCCTCGATGGGCTTGGCGCCGGTGCTGGTGGAGCAGATCTTCGATGCCATCCAGAAGATCAATCGCGAAGGGACGACTCTCCTGCTGGTGGAGCAGAACGCGGCGATGGCCCTTTCCATCGCCCACCGGGGCTACGTGCTCGAAACCGGGACGATCGCGCTTCACGGAAGCGCCGCCGAGCTGCAGGAGAACCCCGAAGTCCGCCGAGCCTACCTCGGGGAATAACCTGGCCCCCTCCCATTTCTTGCCATCCTCTTCTCGGTGATCAATCATTATAAGGAAGGACTCGATACAAGGAGTCGGACCTGGCCCTTGTGAGTCGATGAGGAGGAAAGCCATGGGAGCACGATATAAGAACTTGATTGGCGGCGAGTGGGTGGATGCGGTCTCGGGACAGACGTTCAAGGACACCAACCCGGCGGATCGTGACGATGTCTTGGGGGAGTTTCCACGCTCGGGCGCCAACGATGTGACTCAGGCGGTTCAGGCCGCCGTGGAGGCATTCAAGAGCTGGCGGCTGACCCCGGCGCCCAAACGCGGAGAGATCATCTTCAAGGCGGGTGAAATCCTGGTCAAGCGCAAGGAGGAGCTGGCCCGGCTCATGACACGCGAGATGGGAAAGGTCCTCAAGGAAGCGAGTGGCGATGTCCAGGAAGGGATCGACACCGCCTACTACATGGCGGGGGAGGGACGGCGCCTCTTCGGCTATCACGTGCCATGTGAGCTTCCCAACAAGTTCGGCGTGGCGATGCGCGTCCCGGTCGGCGTAGTGGCGGCCATCACTCCCTGGAACTTCCCGCTCGCGATTCCCACCTGGAAGATTTTTCCCGCGCTGGTCTGCGGCAACACCGTGGTCTTCAAGCCGGCAGCGGACACTCCGCTCATGGCCCATCTGTTGGTCGAGGTTCTGCTCGAGGCCGGCGTCCCACCTGGTGTGTTGAATCTCGTCCATGGGTTCGGAGCAGAGACCGGAGCGGCGCTGGTTCGCCATCCAGGCGTGAATCTTGTCTCCTTCACAGGGTCGACCGAAGTGGGGCGTCAGGTTGTCACCGTCTGCGCCCAGACCGGGAAGAAGGTCTCACTCGAAATGGGAGGGAAGAATGCGATCCTCGTGATGGACGACGCCCCCTTGGATCTTGCAGTGGACGGCGCGATCTGGGGCGGGTTTGGAACGTCCGGGCAGCGCTGCACTGCCGCGAGCCGCGTGATCGTTCACGAGGGAACGTTGAAGTCTTTTACCGAGGAGTTCGTGAAGCGCGCAAAACGTCTCCGCCTTGGCTCAGGGCTTGAAGAGACAACTGATGTCGGACCGGTGATCAACGAGGCTCAGCTCAAGCGGATCCACGAATACACCGAGATCGGGAAAAAGGAGGGGGCGCAGGTTCTGGTGGGCGGTGATATCGCGACCGAAGGCGCTCTGAAGAAGGGCTTCTTTTACAAACCCACGATCTTTGCCGACGTCGATCCGAAGATGCGCGTCGCCAAAGAAGAGATCTTCGGCCCTTCCGTGTCGGTCCTCAGAGCGCGGAGCCTCGAAGAAGCGATCGAGATCTGCAACAGTACGAGCTATGGACTCTCGTCAGCGATCTACACTCGAGACATCGACAAAGCCTTCCGCGCGATTCAAGAGATCGCTGCGGGGATTACCTACGTGAATGCTTCCACCATCGGTGCGGAGGTGCAGTTTCCGTTCGGTGGGGTGCGCCAGACCGGAAACGGCCACCGCGAGGGCGGCTGGACGGTGCTCGACATCATGACCGAGTGGAAGACCGTGTATGTGGACTACTCAGGCCGACTCCAGCGCGCCCAAATCGACTAGCAGGCTGCTGAAAAAGGCCCATCTGCGGCGTTGGCTCGGTTGTGCTTCCTTGCGACGTACACCGAGTACGCCTCAGTCGCCCCAACCTTCGCCGCCTTGCATCTGGACCTTTTTGAACAGCCTGCAGTCCCAGGAGGGAGGGACCGGTCAGCATAAAGTCAAAATTAAGAATGTGGCATTGTTAAAGCGAACGCCCGACCTCATCGACTACTCGAAAGCCACCATCGTCTTCGCAGTGGCCCTATTACTCTCCGCGGCATCTCGCAAAAGTAGAGATTCGACCCCCGGACCGACCGCAAATATGGTATATTCAGCAATCCTTTCTATCCTCATTCGTACATAAAGAAGTGCCTCGGAATCGTCCTGCGTAGGAGACGTATATGGCTGCGCCGACGGAGTTTTGGGATAGCTTGGACAACAGAACCCGAAATGCGATCACATATGAATTTCTTGTTCACTTATTACGGGATTTTCGCCCTTGGGTCGAAAGGAGGGTGGAAAATCTAAGCCCTATAGACGAATACTCGTACTCGTCCCGAGTGTCATACCAGATTAATATCTCGTCCGACTTATTTCTCGAAGGTGTACGGACTCAAGTTCTTCTTCCTGAAGAACGCGGTGAAACGTCTGACACGTTAAGAGGGCAACAGGTTCAGCTTGTTCTGCCACTCGAACTAACGCCAAAAAAGCTCCTCCTTGATTTTTCTATTATGGATTCGGATGGTAAAAGACTGTGCTTGCTACACCGCAGTGACGCTGCAAATCTAAGCTTAAAAAAGTTGGTGTTCGATGTGGCTTACTCGTTGCTGCGTACAGGTGATTACTCGGAGGCTGAGCACAGCACAATTGCTGCGGATTTACATCGGCTAACGCCGTTGTTGCACGCACTGGTCAGCAGCACCCTTGATAGTGCGCGTGAGTTATATGGTCGCGCGCGCATCAGACACTCAAGACATATTATAGAATGCCGAAATTCAAGCTGTTGGCGAATGTGTAAGAGAAGACGACTTACGGCAACAATTGCAGTCGTCAAGAACCTTTTGGTGTATCGCTACTTTACCCAGGCTGCTCATCAGTCCTTCGTTGATTTGCTTCAGGCGCACATACCGGGATTACTTGATCAGATTGCTGTAATAGCCTCGGGAATCGAGCCGTTAACAAATGAAACTCACCATAATAGTTTTTATAACCCAGTCATTAATCCAACAATTCTGTGCCTAGCGTTTATGAAGAATGAAGAACAGCAATGTGTGAATAAAGGACTAGTATGGGACGATGGTCAAGCGCTAGCGAGCGTTGAAAGCTTTCTACAAATAGCGAGGGAATATCTAAACTTTTTATCGACCGTGATCGATCGCGCAACCGTTCGAACGAACCCAAAGCTGTTTCAGGAAGTGTACGACTCCCTGAGAGACTTCGGGGACCACTATATTACGTACTATAAAAGAACGGTAACTCTCGGGGAGAGTTTCTTGGTTAAGACGGAACAGGTTGTGCCTATCGGACAGCGCGGTTTTGATGGTGGTCGTATGTGGCAAATGCAAAGAGCTTTGATGTCGCTGTTCAGGCGACAACTTGAACGTGTGTATTACTACGCTCTTGTGCTCTCGCAAATGATTGTGGGCCGCACAGTTCTACAAAAGAGCCACTTGTATTCAAAATTTAATTGCGTGGGTCATCAGGCTTTCGCCGGACAAGCAAAGTCTTCGCACTTCGAGTATGAAACGACCGCGCCCACTGAGTATTGGCAAGAACCGAACCGCTCGTTCGTTACGGTAGGCCGAAAGAGGTATAGTCCCTCCGTGTTTTTTTCCTATGCCTCTCCTGGTACACGGGATCGGCAACACTTCTATACGACCAAATCTTATCTGGAGCTGCTGCGTGTTATTAATGCGCACCGTAAGGGTTCGCGACTCCCGCGTCGAGACCTACGGGATTTCAAAATCTGGATACCGTATAAACTTGAAACGTCACTAAATTGGAGCTACTGGATTGGAACGTGGTGGGTAATTGGGGCTACTGTTATTTTCTTTGGTTCGTACTCTCCGGTGGGCGCTGTTGGCAAAAGGTGGCCCTACATCATACCGCTTACCGCAGCTATTGTAGCCTTCATGATGAATTGGCGTGCGAAAGAACCTTTCGCTGCTGACCGGCTGTTGTTACGCCGCCTAACCGTGCTTGCGTTAGTTCTAATATCCGGTGTTTATATATTCTTCAGCGTGGTAAAGCCAGAACGTACATGTATAGTGTCGGCATATATCAGGGGCTATTACCCGGTCGATTTGACGTACCTTACCGATGAACCGAAGGACGTGCAGAAGATGCTAGAGACGTGCAACAGCTACAGACGCGAGCGAATTGAACGAGTCAATCCCATTCTTAGTTGAAATCCGAGTGGCAACTCCACGTTGTTCACGCGGCCTTCTTCTGTGACTTCTCCATTCCCTGTTGCAACGCACGCCGCAGCGCGGGCAGGTGTCGGTAGCCCTTGACGCGGCGCACG
>DATEAO010000418.1:0-2135 GCA_035288345.1 Candidatus Methylomirabilota bacterium
CTCCGCCTCCGGCCCCTCGGCCACGTTCATCTCTCCGGCCGCAGGCATATGATTCATTCATCGAACCCTCCCCACCCCTACACTAATCTTCCTCGGGAGGTTGTCTCACTGATTATTGGCACAGGGGGCGTTATAGTCCTCTCATGCTCGAGCAGAAAGCGCATGTATTTGTCTGGCTGCGTCTGCCTGTAGTGCTTTAGACCGCGCGTCATCTCCAGCCGACTGGTAGGCACGAATTGCGGCATCAGTAGCCGGGTCCGCGGTGACGAATTGTCGCCAGCCCCAGGCTTCTCCCACGACACCACTTATTACCTCCCATAAGAAATAGTCTTCTCGCTCAACAAAGCTCGCGTGCTCACGGTAGAACTGCTCTGGATTCACGACAATCTTGGGAAGGCGATCGTTCCCCTTAGTTTTAATCTTGGACACGCCGACTGGAGAGTCACCCCCAATCTGTACGAGCGAGGCATCTTGCAAGGCGATCGTATAGGCGTCGACTACGCTCATGTCTGGGTAGCCATGCTCGCGGAGCCAACCAGCTGCTTCCAGAAATGTCCGTACTACTGAAGGGTAGGTCGGCTCGAGCGTTCGCTTCCAGGTCGGAAGAGCTGCGGCCTGCGGCGTGTCGGTGCGTGCGGCCGTTGCGCCGGCTGGCGGCCGTTCAGAGACGCAGGCGGCACAGGTGAGGCCGAAAGCCAACACAACCACTCCATAACCTGGAATTCCGAGCGGTTCATGCGCCATGATGCTTGTCTTCCAAACTCGGAACTCATCCGAAAGCACGGCGCCCCTCGGTGGAAAGATCCTGTGTTTCGCGTTTCTCGTTATCGGGCTAACGTCACAACTGAGCCGCGGCGCGGTACGGATCTTCATCAACGGCGCCGTCGGCTCCAGTTGCTGTTAGCCCGCATCGCTGAGCGTGCCGTTGCGCCATAGCCGAAAACTGACCGCGCCCGGCGTGGCTTTCCGCGCGTGCCGAAATGCGACGGAAGGAGTCTCGCCCTGGACGAAGTGATACCCAAAGTATGACTGAGCAAACTGAGACGCGATAGCGCCATGCACGCTGTGGAAGGGCGCGATGATTTCGCGGCAGACTGCCGTTCTTGATAGTGCTTTGGAAAATCCCGCGTAGCCCGTTTGACAGCACAACGACAAGAATGACCATTTGCGTGCCGGATCCACCGTGAGGTGGGGCGCCAGGGTGTCAGCGGTCACCGACCCGTCCACTCCGAAGGTGACGCCAGTCGTCGAGCCGTGTCCGACCAAGACCACATTCGTGAACGCAGGCGCATTGATTGGCCATGCCTGATCAAGTTCTGCGAGTGATCTGATCTCAAGGATTCTCACAGCATCATCTGGAAGCAACAAACGAAGGTACTGGAGTAGCGACTTTGCCAGCGGATCGAGCAAGGTCGGCTCGGTCGCGAAATCGCCGATGCGAACCACAAGGACTGCCGCGTCCTTTTCGTGAACCAACGATGACCCGATTGTCTTCGATTGGGCACCCCCTGGTAGATTCAGGACAACCTGTCGACCGACGACTTCCGCGACGGTGGCTTCCGTCAACGCAGAGGCGCCAGCTTGGTCGAGACCAAGCCTGCTCCAAGGAACGTAAACCGCCTGCCCGACGATGAGGTTTCTTGCCATTCAGAATTTGCGGGCTAACGATCTCGCGATGAGCCGCGGCGCTCACGCGCCAGTCTCGGCGTCGTCGGCTCCATCGCGTTGTTAGCCGGCCCGCGGATTTCGTCTTGCTCGGGGGTGTCGAGCCCCCCGTCGAGTCCGCCTCGCCAGCCAAGGCACGGGATCCTCCGAATATGTCCGGTAGTCAGCCGTCAGTTCCTCACCACGGCGAATCCGCCGAGCCGCGAAGAACGTGAGTTCTTGGTCACATTCCACACTCGGTTCATCCGAGTGGTTGAGGTACCATGACACCGTCAGTTCGTTGAAGCTTCGAGGACAGAGATACTCACCCTGCTCAAGAACACAGAAGTCGACGTAAAGACGTCGCTTATCGCCCCTTAAAGCCCTCACGACCTGAGCTGGCACACGAACGATGACCTCGTCGTCGTCACCGAAGATCTTGGCGCCCTTCGGGATGTCTCGAATTGCGAACACACCCAGCCCGTGAATCG
>DATEAO010000419.1:0-4068 GCA_035288345.1 Candidatus Methylomirabilota bacterium
TCACGGGGCGCAGGTACCGTACCGTACTGTCCTGAATCACGATGTGGACGTGAATACCTTGAGCTCGCAGCAGGAGCCAAACGGTTGCCCAACCCGCGAGCGTGGCGATCGCGTTGAGGCTTCCGGCGAATGCGGTGCCCCTGTGATTGGTGTTCGTGGCCAGCGGGGCGCCGAGCACCAGGTGGCCGTTGTGCTGACCGACAACCCGAATCCCAAGATGCCGCGTCACAGGCATCTCCGTTTGCAACTTCGCTCGGAGTGCTCGGATGTGCTCAGGCATCTCTCTCTTGGGAGACCGGCGGCCTGACGAGCCAGGGCAAACTTTGCGACCTATCGGCTGACCGTTGACTCAAGTTCGTGGATAGCCTAACGCCGTCAAGTCCGCGGTGATCTCGTCGAGAATCACCGGATCGTCGATGGTCGGCGGGACTCGGTACTCGAGCCCGTCAGCGATTCTCTTGATGGTGCCGCGCAGAATCTTGCCCGACCGGGTCTTGGGCAGCCGCTTGACCACCGTCGCAACCTTGAACGAGGCCACCGGGCCGATTCTCTCACGCACCATCTGGATCAGCTCCGTCACGATCTCGCCGTGAGGACGCCGCACGCTGGCTTTGAGCACGATGAGGCCCAGCGGAATCTCTCCCTTGATCTCGTCTGCGATCCCCAGCACAGCGCATTCGGCCACATCGGGATGAGAAGCCAGCACTTCTTCCATGGCGCCGGTAGAAAGACGATGCCCGGCCACGTTGATGATGTCGTCCGTACGGCTCATCACCCAGAGGTAGCCATCCTCATCCTTGTAGCCTGCATCCGCGGTCAGGTAGTAGCCGGGAAAGGCGCTGAGATAGGACTTCTGGTAGCCTTCATCGTTGTTCCACAATGTCGGCAGGCAACCGGGCGGCAAAGGAAGTTTGATCGTGATGTTGCCGATCTGGCCTTCCGGCAGCTCCTTCCCATCATCGCCCAGCACGCGGACATCGTAGCCGGGCACGGGCTTTGTGCACGACCCTGGCTTCACCGGAAGCATCCCCAGGCCCACACAGTTCGCTCCAATCGGCCAGCCCGACTCCGTTTGCCACCAGTGGTCAATAACCGGCACGCGGAGCTGCTTCTCGGCCCACAAGAGCGTGTCGGGGTCACACCGCTCGCCTGCGAGGAAGAGCGTGCGGAAGCAGCTCAAATCGTATTTGCGCATGTAGTCGCCATTCGGGTCCTCGCGCTTGATGGCGCGGAACGCCGTCGGCGCTGTAAAGAACACTCTCACGCCATGCTGGGAGATGAGCCGCCAGAACGCGCCAGGATCAGGAGTGCCGACCGGCTTCCCCTCATACAGAATTGTCGTGTTCCCATTGAACAGAGGAGCGTAGACGATGTACGAGTGCCCGACGACCCATCCCACATCCGAGCCTGCCCAGAAGACCTCACCTGGCTCCACGCCATAGATGTGCTTCATGCTCCATGTGAGCGCCACCAGATGCCCGCCATTATCGCGCACGGTCCCTTTGGGCATGCCTGTCGTGCCTGAGGTGTAGAGGATGTACAGCGGATCGGTCGCGGCAACCGGAACACACTCGGCTGGCTTTGCGTTCGCCATCAGCTCCGACCAGTCAAGGTCGCGTCCGGCGATCATTGACGCCTTCTCTTGAGGGCGCTGGAGAATGACGCACCGCTCAGGCTTCACTGAGGCAAGCTCGATCCCCTTGTCGAGCAGAGGTTTGTAGGGGATCACTCGGTCCACTTCAATGCCGCAGGAAGCTGACACGATCAGCTTCGGCCGGGCGTCACTAATGCGGCTGGCGAGCTCATGAGCGGCAAAACCGCCGAAGACCACTGAGTGGATCGCCCCAATCCGGGCACAGGCCAGCATCGCAATGACCGCCTCCGGCACCATCGGCATGTAGATGATGACCCGGTCGCCTTTCTGAACCCCCTGGCGAAGCACGACTCCAGCGCAACGTGCCACTTCATCCAGCAGCTCGCGATAGGTGAAACTCTTGATCGTTCCGGTCATGGGACTGTCGTAGATCAGGGCTCGCTGATCAGCCCGGCCGTTCTCGACGTGCCGATCAAGGGCGTTGTAGCAACTGTTCACCACACCACCTGGGAACCATCGGTAAAAGGGAGGCCGTGACGCATCGAGCACCTTGTCCCATCGCTTCTGCCAATGGATCGCCTCAGCCGCTTCTGCCCAGAAGCGCTCCGGACTACTCATCCACCGCGCGTAGACGTCGTCGTAACTGCTCTTCATAGGGGGCTCCTCCTGCGATGGGTTGGACACTTTTAAAGGATCGGGGAGATTCTATCTGACTCTCTGCCGCTCATAAAGGAGCATTCCGAGAGACGTACGCTAGGCGCGGCCTCGAACCTTCGCGATCCACCACCGGAGGCCGACAAAGAGGAACCGCCAGTCGTGGAAGAACTCGGGCGGCTTCCCCTCAGCAGCGTGGCCGATGAACTGAAGGAGCCAGCCGACCACGAACAGGCCGAGCGGTATCGGCCAGAGCCCACGCACAAAGACCGCGACCAGGAAGAGCGGCAGAGAAATCGCGATCAGCGGGATCCCAAGCGTATGGCAGAAGCGGTTAATCGGGTGCTGGTGGCTCCGCGCGTACTGGGCAATCCACTCGCCCCACGTCTTCCCACCAAGCATAGCGCCTCCCCGAATTGAGCTTCTGTGTTTGATTGTGCGCACAGTACGAATTTCGCGATCTGCCGAACAACCTCACCTATTCGACTTATTCTGACCACGAAGCTGCCGCCACCGTGCGACGAACCATCTCGCGCCAAGAAGCAAGGCTACGCCAACAACAAACTCAACGATCGCAGAAACGGTGAACGGGTTAGAAAAGATCTCTCGAGCGTTGCGATGCCAGAGTTCGGTCGCTGCGTGGCCGACAAGCGTTGCTCCGCCACTAACTGCAAAGTAGGTGCCCAGCACCGAGAAGGCCAACGCTTCGGTGACGCCGCCAGCAGTTGAAGCCGTGCTCTCCGGGGTTTCTGGCCCAACGAGCCGAAGCGCCAGGCGACGGCGCATGGCCAGTAACACGCCTCCGCTGACGATGGTCACCAATGTCCCAAGCAGCGGCCCAAGCACAGCCACAAACGGCAGTCGCGTCTGGCTTGGGCCGAGATCTTCTCGCAAAACCAGAAAGGGCAGCGTCGCAATGACAGGCAGAGAACGAACTATGAAGTATGTACCGAGGAGACCGAACCCAACCGACGCAGCATTTGTCGCCTTCATCCAATTAGTCCGTCCTATGTTCTGTCTATATGCCTACGCAGCAATTCGAAGCCTTCACGTCTTGCCGCTTTTTCGAGGTCATGGTCCCAGCAACCAAAGAGAAAAGGCTCTACAACGTGGCCATGAACAGCGCTCGCTGAGGCCAAATGAATGGCGTCGTAGGCTCTCAACCGATGAACTTCCGATAAACGGGCGCTCTCACGAAGAATAGAATCTGACACTGCGACAGTAAGAAACCGGCTCCAGTCCACCTCCAAATCTCGAACGAGCCGGCGATAGTCGATGGGCGACAGGTCACCGTGATGCCGTCGTCGCACAAGCGCTGCTCGCGCTTCAACGTACGCAAGGACTGAGGTGGCGATAAAACGAGCGTCCTCCGTTGCCCGTCTGACGAGCGTGGACCCCTCTTCGTCAACGTAAAGCTTTAACAGCGCGCTTGTGTCGAGGTAGAGCCTCAACGCCGCCCTTCAATAACGGTCTCAGAGATTGACGGCCCTTTGATTTTTGCCGGACGGCGGCTCCCCTTGGGCTTGCCCCCTCCCCATCGGGCAAGGCCTTCTCGGAGGAGTGTCTCAATGTGTTTGTCAACCGGTGCGGTAGTTGGTGGAGAAATGATGGCCACCGGCTTTCCTCGCTCGGTGATAACCAAGCGTTCTCCGTCTCGCACGCGTTTGAGATACTGACTCAACTGGTTTTTCAACTCCCGAATCCCCACAGGGGTCATCGCTGTTCTCCTTGTGGCCACATTATCGAGTCTTGTGGCCACAATGTCAATCAGAGGGACCTATGTCAATGGAAGTCGCGGCTGGAGAGTGTGGCGGGTGCGA
>DATEAO010000420.1:0-2178 GCA_035288345.1 Candidatus Methylomirabilota bacterium
GGCTCGCGCAGGCGTTCGCTGACCAGGCGGCCCTGGCCATAGAGAACGCGAGGCTGTACAGCGAGAGCGCCCGCCGCCAGCGAACGGCTGAAACGTTGGCCGAATTAGGAAGACTCATCACGCGGTCGCTCGACCCTCAGGAGGTCCAGGACCAGATTGTTGACAGCGTCCGCGCGCTCTTTCGCTTTCACAACGCGGTCCTGTTTCAGTTGGAGCCGGCGACAGAGGACCTCACGGCGATCGCCATGGCCGGTGATTTCTTCCAGCTTGTCCAGGGCTTGGCGCCATCGGCCGAGCAGAGCGACTCCTCGATCACCAATAGTGCTTCCAGGAAGTTCTACACCCTGCCAAAGGGGATCGGCATCGCGGGCTTGGCCGTACGTGAACGCTCTGTCGTCACCACCGAGAACATCCTGGCTGACCCACGGATCGAGTTGACTCCCCAAATGCAAAGGGCCTTTCAACAGGCCTCGATCTGCTCCTCGCTTTCGGCGCCGCTGATTGTGAAGGACCGAGTCATCGGCGCCCTTTCGTTCGGGGATAGGGAGTCGAGAGCGTTTACCACCGAAGAAATCCAGCTCGCGCAGGCCTTTGCTGACCAGGCGGCCCTGGCCCTGGAGAACGCGCGGCTCTTTGAGGAGGCTACACAGCAGCGGCATGAAGCAGAGGAGCTGGCCAATGTCGCGCGAACACTGACGGGAAGTTTGGATCTGAGTGCGGTCGGAGCACGGATCGCCGAGGCCGTCCACCGGCTGTTCGGTGTCGCCGCGGTGGCGGTCTGGCAGAAGAGAGAGGACGGGTCGCTACTGCTCTTGGGCGTGGGCGGATCATCCCCCGACACATACCCACCCGGATATTGCATGCCATGGGGTCAAGGGGTGGCAGGCCGGGTGGTGATCGAGAATAGACCCATTTATTCCGAAGATGCCCTGAATGATCCGAACATTGATCTGCCCGAGGGATACCACCGATTCGCTGACTCGGGGATTCACGCCATCCAAGCGATGCCCCTTCATGCAAAAGGAGAGTTGGTCGGCGTCCTTGCGATGGCTGACAAACATGGGCGCATCTTTTCAGCAGCCGAGAAGACCCTGCTACAGACTTGTGCTGACCAGGCGGCCCTGGCAATAGAAAACGCCCGACTGTATACCGACGCGATGCGCCGGCAGCGCGAGGCCGAAAGCCTGGCCGAAGTGGGCCGGCACATCTCTCTATTGCAAGAGCCTCAGAAGGTCCAGCAGCAGATCGTGGAGAGCGTCCGGTCTCTGCTACATACCAAGGTGGCTGCGCTGTTTCGGCTCGACTCAGAGTCGGGAAACCTGTTCGTCATGGCGACGTCAGGTGATCACGGTTCTCTCGATCTCACCCAACCCCTTCCCGCTCGTGCCGGTGTCTCTGGTCTAGCGGTCGTCGAGCGCCGCCCCGTGGCCAGCAGCGACATCCTGAGCGATCCCAAACTCATCTTCCCTCCCGAGGTGCGAGCCAACTATGAGCGCAGCCCAATCCGCGCGTCGCTCTCTGTGCCGCTCATCGTCAAGGAGCAAGTGATAGGGGCCCTGACCCAGTCGGATACAGCGGGGCGCGTGTATACGCCTGAAGAGATTCAACTCGCGCAGGCGTTTGCTGACCAGGCGGCCCTAGCTATGGAAAACGCCAGGCTCTTTTCCGACGCGACGCGCCGGCAGCGGGAGGCTGAGGAGCTGGCCGAGGTGGCTCGGACGCTTACTGAGAGCCTGGATCCCCACGCGGTTGCGGAGCGGATCGCCGAAGGGGTGCAACGACTGCTCGATGTTGGCTCTGCCGGAGTGTTCGAGCGCCTTCCGCACAACTCGTTGCGAGCCCTGGCGGTAAGCGGCGTTGCCGGAGAGCTCTACCCGCCCGATTATCTGATCCCAGTAGGGAGCGGGGTCGCAGGCCAAGCGGTGGAGAAAGGCGAGATGGTCTTCTCCGCGGATGTCATCAACGACCCCGGGATCATTCCCACGGAGGTCCATGAGCGTTTCGCGGCAGTGGGGAGTGGCGCGATGTTGGCGACTCCCCTTCACTCAAAGGGGAAGATCATCGGCGCCCTCATCGTCTCTGACCGAGTGGGACGGGTCTTTACTGACGCTGAGATCTCTCTGTTCAGGACCCTCGCGGACCACGCGGCCGTGGCCATGGAAAACGCGAGGCTGTACG
>DATEAO010000421.1:0-13241 GCA_035288345.1 Candidatus Methylomirabilota bacterium
GCCAAGCGAATCCCCGCTGGCTACATCGGCTCAATCCAAGACGCCGTCAACACCGTGCGCTTTCTCCTCAGCGACGACGCCCGCTACATCAACGGCGCCAACATCCACCTCTCCGGCGCCTGGGGCATATGAGAACGTGAAGCGTGAAGAGGGAGAAGCGTAACAAATCGAGACGAAGGCTCACCTGCGTCCCACCTTCGCCGTCTTGCATCTGGACCTTTTTCGATCAGCCTGAGCCAAATCACGTGTTTTTCAAAACCTGATAGGACTCGGAGGCGAGCCCCCTTTCCGATTTCTTTCCCCGGAAGAGCTCGCGCCGTCAAAGCCGGCGCTCGAACACCGAATCAAGTGAGGGGGGAAGTGTCCCTCCTGCCTGTTGTCCGGCCCTACTCAGCTGGGAGCCTCCAGCATCATACACATTACCCCAGGATTAAAGGTAGAGGTTTGAGGGTTCGTTTGGTCGGATCGTGGCAACCACGTTAATCATCGTCACTCTCCTTCCGTATTAAGAAGCATAGAGCCCGGCACCAGCCGCGGCCAGTGGCTATTGGCTGACTGCCGCAGTGAGCACGTCACTGATACAGTTTGTTCGGAGGCGCGTTCGGGTTCGTCCCCCGCGCCTTGTCGTAAGGGCTCACAGGCGGTCCAGCAGCGCCTCGGCCTCGGCTACGGTGGCCACGTTGATCGAGTTGTACTCGGCGAGCTTGCCCGTGCGACTGAACTGTAGGCCCGAGAGGGCTCTCTCGCCCACCACCCGAACCCCCTGGCGGGCCCCGGAGGTTCGGAAATGGGCCTGAATGCGCTCGATGTCTTTGGCCACATCGGGGCCGCCCGCCTTGAACTCCGTAATGTCGGTGATGATGTCGTACCCGGGCCGGAGCCGCCGCGTGGCCTCGATGGTCTCGTCGCCACATCGCTGCATCTCGTCCAGGCTGGGGAACCCTACCAACGTCACATACAACCGGTTCTTGACGATATCGACGCGGATCTTGTACGTCATGCGACACCCTTTCCTCGCCGCCGCTGTAGTCGGCGATTCGCCGGCACGCTGGTGCTACTCGAAAATTGTAAGATAGGAGCGCTCGTCACCGGAACATTCTCTGTTTCGGCGCGAATATTCTACCCTTGATAATCGGGAGCCTCACGGGGTTAGGCGTGCTGGCTAGGTTGCTCACCTCGGAAGCGCTCGAACGGCGGCCAGCAGCTCCTTTTCGGTCGGAAACTTGCCGATCCCAGCGAGGCCCTCCCGGGCGCATTCGATGTTCGTCCAGCGGATAATGCCGTCCCGGTCCACAAGGAATTGCCCCAGGAGCTGGAGGTAGGGCCGAGCAGCGTCCTCGCGATCGGTCGGGGTTGGCTCGAAGCCCTCCAAGCGGTTGAGTGCGGCGGAGGCCTCACGCACCGGCAGCGGCTCCGGCAATTCGCGAGTCGGGTTTACCCGTGTCGTCCGGTAGGCCTCCTCAATGTCGGTCCTCCGGGGCCCCGGCACCCCATAGAGGCGATGGGTGGCGAACTCGGGGTCGGCGGCCACCGGCAGCCTCGGAGGACGGAAGCGAAAGTAGAACCGGGCGTTCTCGGGAGTAGTGGCAACGATGGCCAGCGCCTCCACGCCTTCAGTCCTCAGCCGCTCCCAGGCCTGACCCATCACGACGATTGCCACCGGCAGAACGGGCAATAGATCCCTCGGAAGAGCCCCAGCAGCAGCGGGGCCCGGCCGCAATAATCGGCAAGCGACACGGTTCCTTCCCGATCCACCGCCGGCAGCGTGAATTCGGGAGCACGGTCACCGGGCTGAAGAGGCGTCCGGCGCTCTTCGGTCGTGGGGTCGTTACCCAATCGTCATCCCCGCGCTCGTTGGTGTACTCCACTGCGAAGGAGGCCTGCCTCTGCCTATGCGCAGACTGGTCAGCCTATCTCGTTTTTGCAAGCTCCAATAACTGCGGCAATTCTGTTGCCTCTCCAAGGACTTGTCAAGGTTTTCCTCCGCCCTCGCCGTTGCCGACAAATACTGGTCAACCCAATCCCATTAGGGCTGCGAACAGGGTCGCGCGGGCAGGAAAATTCGCCCTTGACGATTAAGTTATTCTTAATTAAGATTTCAGTATTACTTAATTATGGCTATCGGGCACCGGCTGAAGGCGTTACGGGAGGAACGGGGGCTGCGCCAGAAGGAGCTGGCGGAGAAGAGCGGGCTCACGCCGAGCCTGATCTCACAGATCGAGTCCAATAAGCTCACGCCGTCGGTCAATACGCTGGGGCGAATTGCCGGGGCGCTCGGCATCCCCGTTGGTCAACTCCTCGATCAGCGCCCGAACGGCCGAATCCACATCGGGCGGAAGAAAGACAACCCCATCGTCACGTTCGACGGCACTGCGGAACGATGGCAGGTCCTTGGCGCTGGCCTCTTTCAGGGAAAGATTCGCGCGGTGGTTTCAACCCTCCCAGCCAAGAGCGCGGGGGTCTCGCCGGACAAGGTCCTGATTGAGCCGGGCCAGATGAAGCTCTGCTACATCGTGAAAGGAAAGATCGCCCTGCACTATAACGGTGAACGCTTTGCGCTCGAGGCCGGGGACAGCGCGTACTTCGACGGTGGCGCCAAGCACACCTGGGAGAATTTGGGGAATACGGAAGCGATGGCGGTTTGGGTGATTACCGGGTAACACCCTCGGAGCGGCCCCACCCACGCCTTCGCGCGGGGCCGGCCCTTTCCGAACCTCCGCCGCCAGGATTGCGCGGGCGGAACCCGCGCTCGGCAACGGTAAAACCGAAAAAGGAGTGATCGATCTGTGACGAAGCTCACAACGTTTGACGACTGGGTGGACCTCTTCAACGGGTGGAAGAAGGACATCGGATACGACGGAACACTTCTCGGAGACTACAAGATTGAGCCGAAGTTCGGCGACCTCAAATACGAGGAGATCGAGTTTGGCGATTATGCGGGGACCCGCAAGTGGGAAGCGCTGATGGAGATTCCCGACCAGCGTATCCGTGATGGCCTCCTTCATCTCATTACCTATCAGGGAGACACAGAATTCGCGTCCGTCGAGCAGCAGCGGAACCTGATCGAGACGGCGCCTTCAGACTACGATCTCCAGAGCCTGATCAAAGTCAACCGCGAAGAGATGCGTCATGGCATGCAGATGTGCTACTTGCTGGTCAACTACTTCGGGACTCCGGGCAAGATCGAAGCTCAGAAGATGCTGGACCGCCGGGCTTACAAGAAGAACCGGCTCCTGGGGGCCTTCAACGGCGACGTCAACAACTGGGTGGACTTCTTCACCTACACGGATTTCGTCGACCGGGACGGCAAGTACCAGCTCACCATGCTCTCCCACTCGGGGTTTGCGCCGCTGGCGCGGAGCATGACGGCCATGCTCAAAGAGGAGTTCTATCACCTCCTCACCGGGCAGACCGGCCTGCTCCGCATCATCAAGGCCGGAAAGATCCCGGTCGAGATCGTTCAGAAGTACCTCAACAAATGGATTCCCATGGCGCTCGACCTCTTTGGCACCAATCACTCCTCCACGGCTCACTGGGCGTATGTGTGGGGGCTGAAGGGGCGGTATGATGAAGCGCCGGGCAAAGCGCCGGCTGACAAGGAACGCCTGAATGAGGCTGCCAGAAATCTCTACGTTCAGGAAGTCGCGGGGCTGGTGGCCGCGCTCAACAAAGGGATTCCGGCCGGGCAGCTCGCGCTCTTGGTGCCTGATGACAAGTTCCGTCGTGAGATCGGCGAGTATGCGGGAAAGCCGTACAGCGTTCGCGGCGAGCTCCTGAGCCCTGAGGCCTACGAACAGCATCTCCGCGAGGCGCTGCCGGGGGCGAAGGACGAGGCCATTCTGTCGGAGGTTTTTAAGGGGAAGGATTGGATTACGCCAGTCTCGCAAACGTAATAACGTGAAGGGTGAAGCGTGAAGGGTGAAGTGAAAGAGCACGCCCCCCTAAGAGAAAACGCACACTTCACCCTTCACACTTCACACTTCACGCTTTTAAGTGGAGGGCGCTATGGCCGATCCGGCGCAGGTCTCAAAGGATTCCGACAACAACATGGCGCGCTACAACGCGCTGATGGACGTGGTCCGCAATCGCATGACCAACCGCGCGTTCGCGCCGTATGAGGTGCCGCGGGAGCACTTCGAGATGATTCTGGAGGCGGCCCGCCACGCTCCGTCAGGGGCCAACTCGCAGCCCTGGCACTACATCATCATCACCGATCCGGCCATGAAGCAGAAGATCGGGCAATTTTTCGTCGACGAGCAGCAGCGTCGCGCGAAGCTGAAGATGAAGTTTCCCACCCCAAACTACAATGGGATGAAGACGGCGCCGGGGCTGATCGTCATCGCAGCGGATTTCCGCCTTATCAAAGCGTTCCCCGTGCTCAACGACGGCTCGGAGCTCGACCGCAAGTATAAAGTCAACGCCGAGCGCATTCTCCTCCAGAGCGTGGCGGCGTCGACCATGTCAGCCCATCTCGCCGCCGCGGCTCTCGGATATGCCGTGTGGTGGGTGACGGCCATTGGCCAGGAGGAGATCCAAAAGGAGATCAAGCCCCTCCTGGATGTCCCGGACGAGCTGGCGGTGATCGACGTCATGTGCTTTGGTCCCCCGCTGAAACCCTCGTACAAACGCTGGAAGAAATCGCTCGATCAGATCGCAAGCTGGGACCGCTTCAACCCCGCGAACTTTATGACGGACACGCAGATCGACCTCTGGATCCAGAGCACCCGCCACAAGGTGATGTATCGGGATGAATCCCGGGTAGATTGATCAGGCTGATGAAAACGATGTCGGATTCTCGGCTGTCGGATCTCGGATGTCGGTTGTCAGTTGGTTCGAACTCCCGACATTTGATATCTGTCATCTGACATCCACTTTGACGTCTGTGACCTGACATCTCGTTAGGGGTTTGCCGATCCCGAAAATCGCCCTTGCCGAACGCCTGGCCACCGGGATATCCTCAGGCGACCACACGCACGTGCATCACACAAGGAGGCGAAGCAATGAGCATCGGAGTGCGGTGTCTCGCGTGGCTGCTTATGATCATCGTCCCTGGGGCCGCAATGGCCCAGGCCCGACCTCCCATCAAGATCGGCCTCCTCCTCCCTTACACCGGTGTCCTGAATATCCAAGGGACCGAAACCACTCGAGGAGTGGAGCTCTACCTGTCGAAGGTCGGGCTCAAAGCGGGCGGCCGCGAGATCCAGCTCCTCAAGGAGGACGACGAAGCCAAGCCCGATGTCGGCCTGACAAAAGTGAAGAAGCTGGTGGAGCGCGATCGGGTGGACTTCGTCGTGGGTCCAGTGCACAGCGGGGTCGCGCTTGCGATCAGGGGCTACATCCATGAGCAGGGCGTTCCACTGGTCGTGCCGGTGGCGTTCACAAGAGATCTGACAGCTCCGGGGAACGCTTCTCCGTCAATCTTCCGCGTCGTCGAGACGACAGATCAATCGAACTTCCCGATGGGCGCGTGGGTGATGAAGAACACGAAGTACCGGAAGATCATCATCATGGCCTCGGACTTCGTGGCAGGGCGCCACTCCGCTGAGGCGTTCATCGCGGGGTATCGGGGAGCGGGTGGCGAGATTGTGAAAGAGGTGTACGCTCCGTTGGGGACGGCCGATTTTGCTCCATTCCTCTCCCAGGCGATTGGGGTCCAGGCTGACGCGGTCTGGGCGTGGTTCGCAGGGGCTGATGCAATCCGGTTCGTGAAGCAGTATAAAGAGTTCGGGCTGGCAGATCGGTTCCCTCTCATCGGCTACAACGTGCTTGCCGACGACGTCATCCTGCCGGCCATCGGCGATACCGCGATCGGCATTGTGTCGGTCGGGATCTACACCGCGACCATCGATACGCCTGAGAACAAAGCCTTCGTTCAGGAATTCGAGCAGCGCCACAAAGGCTGGCCGACCCGGTACGCCGAGTCCGGATATGCGAGCGCCCAATTGATAGTGGCAGCCGCTGAATCACTCAAGGGGAACCTGGACGATAAAGCCAAGGTGCGGGACGCCCTTAAGCGATCGGTCACACAGATCACACCGCCGCGGGGCCGCTTCGAGTTCGACCAGTACAATCAAGCCGTCCTGCCCTTCTACGTGATGAAGGTCGAACGGCAAGGGGGCCGGCTGGTCAACGCGATTCTCGATAAGATCCCAGCCGTCTCTCAGGAGGACACGTGGAAGTGGTGGCGGAAGTAAGCGCGAGGCTCCCACTGAGGAAGAGCCATCACTCCAGACGCCATCTGGAGTATGCGCAAGCGAGGCGAACGCGGGTAAGGCCGGGTCAGCGGACCCGTCCGGCGGCCTGCGGTATCGGTGCAGAATACAACCAGCAGGAGCGGCCATGAGCGCACAGACGAGGTACCTAGACAAACCCTGGCTCCCGTACTACCCGCCGGGAGTGTCCCCCACGGTCCCGGTTCCGAACATCTCCATCCCCCAAGCGTTCGACGAAGCCACCGAGCGGTACGGCGCCAAGACTGCGCTGGTCTTCTACGGGAGGAAGGTCACGTTCGCCGAGCTTCGCGATCAGGTCGATCGCTTGGCGACCGCCCTGGCCGCCCTGGGCGTGGAGAAGGGCGAGACGATCGGGCTTCATCTGCTGAACAGTCCCCAGTTCGTCATTGCCTACTTTGCCGCGCTCAAAGTCGGCGCGAAGGTCACCGCCATCAGCCCGGTCTACACCAGCATCGAGATCCGGCACCAGCTCACTGACAGCCAGGCCACGGTCCTCGTGGGTCAGGACCTCCTCTACGACAAGGTAGAGAAGGCCGGGGTCGCGCTCCGCCACGTGATTCTGACTTCCATAGAGGAGTACCTGCCGCCGCTCAGAAAGCTCATGGGGCGGTCTGTCTTGGGGAAGTGGTTCGGGGCCTCGCGTCCTTTGGGCACGCCGGGCGGTCACGTGTGGCAGTTCCAGGCGCTCCTCAAGCAGCACCCGCCAAGGCCCCCCGTGGTGAAGATCGATCCGCAGGCGGACGTGGCTGCCCTCCCCTATACCGGCGGCACCACGAGCCATCCCAAGGGCGTCATCCTCACTCATGCGAACCTGATGGCGTGTCGGGCACAGGTCGCTACGCTGTTCCCGTTCGAGGAGGGCAGAGAGACCTTTTTGGCCTTCCTCCCCTTCTTCCATATCTATGGCCAGGTGGTGCTGATGTTGAACGGGATCACCAACGGCGCGACGCTGGTGCTCTTCACGACCCCGGACCTTGAGGAGATCCTGTCCGCGGTCGAGACCTACCAGGCCACGGCCTTTTACGGCGTCCCCACCCTCTACGAAACCCTCAAGGACTACGAGAAAACGAACCGGGTCAACTGGAAACGGCTCAAGGTGATCGGCTGTGGGGCGGACACCTTGCACGAGTCCACGGTCAAAGGCTGGCAACAGCGTACCGGCGCTCAAATCCTGGAAGGCTACGGGCTCACCGAGTGCAGCGCCGTGTCCCACTTCAATCCCTACACCCGCCCGAAGGTCGGCTCCTTTGGCGTCCCGGTTCCGAACATGCTGGCCGCGGTGATCGATCCGGAGGGGATGGAGTTTCTCCCGCCCGGCGAGGTGGGGGAGCTGATCCTGAGCGGCCCCAACGTGATGCAAGGCTACTGGAAGAGTCCGGAGGAGACGAGCAAGGCGCTGGTCACCCTGGTTGGACAGCGGTGGCTGCGCACCGGCGATCTGGTCAGGATGGATGAAGAGGGCTACTTCCACTACATCGACCGGCGGAAGGACCTGATCAAATACAAGGGGCATTCCGTGTTCGCGAAGGAAGTAGAAGAAGTCCTCTACGGGCACCCCCAGGTCAAGGCGGCTGGGGTGATCGGCGTGCCTGATCCCGCTGCGGGTGCCCTGATCAAGGCCGTGGTGGTCCTCCAGCCTGAGGCGCGCGGCAAGGTCACAGAGGATGAGATCCGCGCGTACTGCTCGGAGCGGCTCGCTCCTTTTAAAGTCCCCAAGCTGATCGAGTTCCGGGGCGAGGTGCCCAAGACCGACGTGGGGAAGGTCTCCCGGCGGGAGCTCAGGGAGGAGTTTCTCGAGGAACGAGCCCCTTGAGCGCCTTTTTCGAGGTCGAGGAGCTGACCAAGCGCTTCGGGGGCCTCGTCGCAGTAGACCGCGTGAGTTTCCGGATAGAGCGCGACGAGATGGTCGGCCTCATTGGCCCCAACGGCGCGGGCAAGACCACGCTCCTCCGCCTGATCATGAAGCTCATGAGACCGGACCAGGGGCGGATCATCTTCAAGGGCGAGGAGATCACGCGCCTCAAGCCCTGGGAGATCGTCAACCGCGGGATCGCGGGGACCTTCCAGAACACCCGCCCGTTTCGCAGGCTCCCGATCATCGCCAACGTCATGGTGCCGTGCCTGAGCCCGCGTGCCCGGCAGCGCGGGGAGTGGGTGAAGCGCATCGAGGCGAAGGCCATGGATGCGCTGGAGTTCGCGGGCATCTCCGACTTGGCGCGCGAGCCGGCCTCGGTCCTCTCCCAAGGCGATCTGAAGCGGCTGGAGATCGCCCGCGCCATCGCGTTGGAGCCTGAGCTGCTCCTTCTGGACGAGCCGTTCGGAGGGCTGAGCCCGGCTGAATCGGAGCTGCTGGCCAAGTCTGTCCGCCGGCTGCACCGCGGTGGGCGCTTCGGTCGGCTTCACAGCGAGGGCCCGGCCATGATCATCATCGAGCACAAGCTCAAGGAGCTGATGGCGATCGTGGACCGAGTCATCGTGCTTCACCTCGGACAGGTGCTCACCAGCGGCCGACCCGGAGACGTGGTCAAGGATCCCCGCGTGATCGAGGCGTACCTGGGAGTCGAACGTGCCCCTGCTTGAGATCAGGGATCTCAAGGTCACCTATGACCGCGCGGTACTCCTGAACGGCGTCACGCTCCAGGCGGGCCAGCAGGAGCTGGTGGGGGTCGTCGGCCCAAACGGGGCAGGCAAGAGCACGCTGCTGCGGGCGATCTCCGGGCTGGTGCTCTGGGAGAAATGGGCGCAGCGTGGCACCCGAGGGGAGATCACGCTGGAGGGGCAGATCATCTTCAATGGCGAGCGCATTGACTCTCTCCCGCCCCACGAGGTGGTGAGAAGAGGGCTGCTGCATTGCCCTGAGCGGCGCCGGCCCTTTCGCGAGCTGACCGTGTTGGAGAACCTTCGCGCAGGAGGCTACCGCAGCTCGAGCCAGGAGATCAGGGAGCGGCTCGACCAGGTCTACCAGCTCTTCCCGGTCCTCTACGAGCGACGCCGCCAGATCGCCGGCACCCTGTCGGGCGGGGAGCAGCAGATGCTCGCGATCGGCCGGGCGCTGATGTCCCGGCCGAAGCTCCTGTGCATCGACGAGCCGTCGCTGGGCCTCGGGCCCAAGATCTGCACGCAGGTCTTCGACGCGATTGCGGCCGTCCACAAGACAGGCGTCCCGATACTGGTGGTGGAGCAGGATGTCAGCCAGGTCTTCAGGCTGGCGAACCGCAACTACATACTCTCTCAGGGGCGGGTGGTGTCCGAAGGCAGCGGGGCCCGGCTCACCGCCGACGATACCTTGCGCGCCACCTATCTCGGCCTCTGATTTCACTCGGAGGGGGGCACGCCCGATAGTCCTCTCGACCGGGCGAGCCGGTCGAGAGAGGCGAACCTCCCCCGGGTTTGCGCCGGCGAAGCCGGCGCTCGAACAGAAAGAAAACAGTGAGGATTGGGGACAACTGAGAACGAAGTGAGGCGACGCATGTCGGCGCGGCGCTAAGACGCTCCGGTTGACTTCTCTCTCGGGCCTTGGGCTGCTCGCTTCTCGCCACGGCGCGAGTGTGACATCTTTCCCAACTCTTCACGCTTCACAGTGCCTCACCGGAGGGGGGCCTCGCAGATGTGGCAGGTCGCGCGAGTGACGACGTTGCGCACCTTGCAGCGCGGGCACCTGATCTCCAGCTTGTCCCGCACCCAGGGGGCCACTCCTTCTGGCATGAAGAGCAGCACCAGCAGGACGACGATGGCAAAGATGAGGAGGCGATACTCGCTCAGCTCCCGGACCAGGCTCATGGCTTCGGTCAGCGGGTAGAGCACGAAGACTCCCGCGACCGGACCGTAGATGCTGGCGACCCCTCCGAAGATCCCCCAGATCACGGCCTGAAACGAGAGGGCCACCTCCAGAGTTGACGGGCCGATCACCCGGATGAAGTGGGCGAAGAGCGCGCCGGCGAACCCCGCGCCGAGTGCGCTCAGCGAGAAGGCCAGCAGCCGGTAGCGCACTGTATTGATCCCCGACGCCCGGACCGCCACCTCGTCCTCTCGGATGGCGTGCAGGATCAGGCCCGTGTTGGAATTGCCGATCTTCCAGAGGGCGAAGCAGACGGCCAGCATCGCGCCCACGGCAATGTAGTAGTATCCAACGCGCGAGCGCACTAGCGGTCGGATCCCCGAGATCCCCAGCTCGCCGCCTGAAAGCTCAGGAATCGTGAAGAGCAATCCCGTGAGGATCAACGGAAAGGCCAGGGTCGCCAGGCTGAGATACGACCCGCGCAGTCGGAGGCAGGGAATGCCGACGAGGAACCCCGCGACCATGGCCACGCCCGCGCCGATCACAATGGTGAGCCATGGCGTCCAGCCCAGGTGGTAGTTCAGAAGGGCTGAGCCGTACCCCCCGACGCCGAAAAAGAGCGCGTGCCCGAAGCTTACCTGACCCGAGTAGCCGGCGAGGAGATCCCAGCTCGCCGCGTAGATGGCGAAGATGCTGCTCAGGATGACGACCCGGAGCAGATACGGGTCGTTGGAGAACCACGGCAGGAGGATGAGCCCCAGACTGAACACGCCCACCAGCGTGCGGCTGGGCAGGACCAGAATCTCCTTTCGGACCAGAAACCCGAGCCGGCGCGCGGGGACTACAGTGTAGCGCCTCACCGCTCCTCCTCGAAGGCGACCCCGAAGAGCCCTTCGGGCCTCAAGAGCAGCACGATCACCATGATGGAGAGGGAGACCGCCCCTTTGAGGAAGGCGCCGGTAGGCACCAGGAAGACAGTCAGGACCTCGGCGTAGCCGATGATAAAGGCCCCGATCATGCTCCCCTTGATGCTCCCCAACCCTCCCAGGACCACGACGGCGAGGACGGTGATCAGCGGGCTCAGCCACATGAAAGGGTCCACCACTATCAAGGGCGCCACGACCGCGCCGGCGACAGCGGCCAGCATCGCCGAGATGGCCACGGTGAGCATGGCCACCCGGTGGACGTTCATCCCCATCAGGTTGGCCACCTCCAGATCGTTGGCTGTCGCGCGGATCGCCAGCCCCAGGCGGGTGTGGTGGAGCAGAAGCCATGTCGCGATCAGGACCACAGCGACCACGGCCAGCGTGAGCAGTTGCTGGTAGCTCACGCTGACGCCGGCGATCTCCACCGCGCCCTCCAGGATCGCCGGGTTGCCCCGGAAGTGCCCGCCGAAGATCCTGAGCAGGGACTCCTGGAAGATCAGGCCCAGCGCAATCGTGGCGATCAGGACCGCTGCCTCATGCTGGCGCACAGGCTCGATCACCAGCTTGTAGCAGATCACGCTCAAGAGCGTCACCGCGGCCACCGCGAGGAGGAAGGAGAGAAAGAAATTCAGCCGGGCCAGGTTGAGCAGCGTGTAGAGGAGATAGGCGGAGACCATGTAGAAGCCCGTGTGGGCGATGTTGACGATGCGAGCGACCCCGAAGATCAGGGAAAAACCGATCGCGAGCAGGGCGTACACGCCGCCGTTGACCAGACCCGTGACCAGGATGTCCTGCAGCATGCGAAAACGAAAACGGGCGCCGCGCGCCCGTTTTCGCCGCTTAGCGCGCCGCGTTCACCGCTGCGGCATCTTGAAGGGCTGCATGCCCTTCACCTGAGGCGGCCAGAACGGGACTTTCTTCCCGTCCTGCCACTGCACCGCGATGCCGGCGGTCTTGCCGACCGCCCAGACGAGGTCGTGACGCTTGTCCCAGCTCTGGCTGGCGCCGGTGCCGACGTGCTCGATCTTCTCGAGCACCGGAACAAGCTTGTCGGCGTCTGTCGTGCCCGCCTGCTCGATCGCGGCCTTGAGAATCATGATCGCGTCGTAGGTCGCGGCGTTGTAGGTCGGGGACTTGCCGTAGCGCGCCTTGAACGCCCGGACGAACGGGACGGTCTTCGGCGTAATTTCGACCTCTGCGAACGTGTCGAGCGTCGACACGAACTGCGCCTTGGCCGCGGCCGCCTGCCAGAACTCGTCCTTCTGCGCCTCGACATTGATGCCCCAGGCGACCGCCTTCATCTTGCGCTCCCCCATCTGGCGCCCGACCACGATCCCCACCGGCCCAGAGAGCATCGTGAACACGATGTCCGCGCCCGAGCGCTCAATCGCCGAGAGCTCGGCGGTGACATCGGTCGCGACTGCGGAGGGCTGCCAGGTGCCGACCACCTCCATCTTCATTGCCGGCAGGTTCTTCTGCGCTGCCCCCACCAGCGCCTCGGTCCAGACCGCCTTCTCGGCGAGGATCGCCACCTTCGGGGCTTCGGTCTTCAGGTCGGTGCGGATCTGCTGGCCGATGGAGCCGAGCACCGCGAAGAGCGAGCGCACAAGGTCGGTGTCCTTCACCGGCGTCGCGCGAAACCAGTACTTGTAGCGGTCGTAGTTCTGCTCGACGTTGAGGCCAAGCTTGGAATGCGCCGCGCCCGCGCCGAGGAAGATCTTCTTATAGTCCATCGCCACTTCCTGCATCGCGAGCACCGCCTCTGAGCGGAAGCCTCCGATCAGGAAGTCTACCTTGTCGCGCGTGATGACGCGCTCGATCGCATTGGTCGCGTCGGGCACCGACTGGATCTCGTTGGTGTCGCCGCGGACCAGCTCGACCTGCATCCTCTTGCCGCCGACGTTGATGCCGCCGGCCTTGTTGATCTCGTCGCGCGCCATCTCGGCCCCCGCCCAGTGGTTCTCGCCTTGCACGAAGGACATCGGGCCGAGAATCGCGATCTTGATCGCCTGCTGGGCCTCGGCCGCCATCGCCAGCCCCAGCGCGAGCATCACCACCCCCACCAGCATCTTGAGTTTCATCTTTTTCCCCTCCTTCTTGCTCGGACGGCAATGCAACGCGTCATGAAGAAGCCCTACATCTCTAGAACCGGTGAATCTGGAACCTCTGAAGACAGACCAGCCGCGTGTGGTCGGTGAATTTAGCGGGATTATAGGAAACCCGCTCGGGTTTGTCAATCAGTCGTATCGCGCGGTACTGGGTCAAGTTGCGAGCCAGACGAGGCCCGAGGATTGTAGGGCGAGC